>JACUUU010000002.1 GCA_014859065.1 Anaerolineales bacterium | reverse complement strand
AGCCAGGCGATTCCTCCGCAGAGCCCAGTTCCCAGAGGCACAGCTCGGAACACTGTGATTGGAGCAGTGTTAGGGATATTTTTGGGGGCTTTGTGGGTGGTTTCATCTTATTGGTGTAGGAATCCAAACCTTGATTCAATTTCCGAACAAGTCACCAATGATTTAAACCAAGAAGGTTAAGAAGTCCCCTATGTTGGCTGTCTCGTATGCAATAAGGCAGTTTATCAAGGAGCATCATGTAATTATTATGGTGCTCCTTTTGGCTTTAATGATTGGATTGGTATTTATATTTATTGTGCCTCCCTGGCAGCACTATGATGAGCCCGGACACTTTGAATTTGCCTGGTTGATTGCAAACCAGGAAGGAATCCCTTCACCGGGCACCTACGACCAGGGTATGCGTAGGGAGTTAGCGGCTTCGATGATCGAACACGGTTTCTTTGATAGCATGAATTTTCAACCCAACTTGCTAGCCCAAGACGAGCCCATCTGGATCGGTTTCTCACAAATCTCTGACCAACCTCTGTATTATTATTTCGCTGGAATTCCCCTTCGCTTTATTCCTTACACAGATATTGTTTTCCAGCTTTATCTAATGAGGATTGTCTCGTTAGGGTTGTATCTCACAACGATCCTGGCTGCATATGGGATTATCCGGGAGCTTATTCCATACAGGCATCCTGTACACTGGATGTTACCCTTGAGTATTGCATTGTTACCTGGTTTTGCCGATTTGATGACAGCCGTAAACTCTGATGTTGGTGCGACAGCTTTCTTTTCCCTATTTCTATGGATGTCTTTGTGCTTGATTCAACGTGGGTTTTCATGGCCAAAGTTTCTTATAATGGCTATCATGGCAGTAATTACCTTTTACACCAAGAATACCGTATCTTTGGTGTCTATCTTATGGCTACCAGTACTTTTATTTGCATTGCTTAGGGATTCTCGTCGTAGATATGCCTGGATGGTGGTTGCTCTTATGGGATTGGTGGCTTTGGTGGTGGTTTTTCATTGGGGAGATGCAGCCAATTGGTACCGGCAAACATATTCCAACAAGCCAACCCGTATCGTGCAGAACCAATCTCCGTTTGGAAATTACGCCTTCGATTTAACTCTCGATCCCAACAAGTCGCCCCCACGCCTGTTACAAGTTTTACCGCGGGGTACGGTAAACGCCCTACAGGGAAAAACGATAAGCTTGGGCGCCTGGATTTGGGCAAGTGAACCTACCACTGTGCGCACACCGATAATATCTGATATTCAGCACAACTATTTTCAAGACGTAGTAGTAGATACTAAACCAGCTTTTTATGCCTTTAGCACAACTTTGAGTGACACACTTACTCGGGTATATGTCTTAGTCACCCCCAGCAGCAGATCACAGGATAAACAAGTTTCAGTCTTTTATGATGGCATCGTTTTGGCTGAAGGTGCTTACCCACTTGACCAAGAACCTGAAATGAGCAATTCGAGGGCAAAATCCGGTATCTGGGGAAGTGAGCCTTTTGAAAATTTGTTGAAAAACCCCTCAGCCGAATCTGCGTGGCCTTGGATCAACCCAACTTATGATCGCTTGATTTCTGAAAACTACCCGGGTCGTCCAGCTTTGGTTTTAGCTACTTTGTTGGATTGGTCGATGGCGGATTGGTATTTACAATCGACTTTAAAATTTCTGTTTCAGACATTTTGGGGAATGTTTGGGTGGGGACATGTTCCCCTTGTCGGTTTCCGTCCATACACGATCTTAGGTATGATAACGCTTAGCGGCTTGATTGGGGCAGGTTTGGTATTGATTAGAAGACAGAGCCATTTTCCATGGGAAATCCTGTTTATATTTGTTTTATCCTTAGTTATTATTTGGGGAGCAGCTCTGATGCGCGGAGTGGGATCAATCTTGGGAGGCAATATTTTCATCCCATCTGCTCGTTATGCTTACCCAGTGATTATTCCTACGATGGGAATATTGGTTGTTGGCTGGCTGGAGGTTGTGAAAAAAATGCACCATTTCATTAAACCCCGAATGTTGATTATTTATATATGTTTCATTTCTTTTTTCATGATTTTAAACATTACTGGTTTAATAAGTATATGGACGTATTATCGCTAGAAACGCATAAAGGGACTTAGCCATCATCACGGGTGTAGTTCTCTTGTCACTTTCTCTGCTTTTTGAAGAGGGGTATAAGGTCGGCTTTCGGCATGAAAATGGTTGGTACTGAAGAGCAATCCGGGATGTCACCAAAGTCTCAGTTTCAAAATGTAAATATCATGGGCACGGATGTGAAAGCGCTTGATGTTTCAGGATTGATTGAGCTCATCCGCTCCTGGAGCGTCCAAGACCTCCAAAGGACAATTTTGTATGTTAACGCCCATTGTCTGAATGAAGCAAATAAGAATAAACATTACCTTGAAATCCTTAAGGATGCAGATCTGGTTTATGCTGATGGAATTGGTGCGGTTTTGGCAGCATATCTTCTGCAGGGAAAGAAAATTGATAAAATCACATCGAGAGATTGGCTTGATGGTTTTTGCCAGATGTCCATCAAGGACAAATTGCGGATATATTTACTTGGTGGAAAACCACAAACAGTTCAGAAATCACGGGCTCGACTGGAGAATAGATTTCCGGGGATCAGGATCGCAGGTGTAAATGATGGGTATTTTGAGGAGAAATGTGAGCTAGAAGTGTTGGCGGAGATCAAGAACGCCCGGCCTCATGTCCTCTTCGTTGGCATGGGAACACCCAAGCAGGAAATCTGGATTGCTAATAATCGCCGAAATATCACGGCTCCAGTATGTTGGGCTGTAGGTGCTATGTTTGATGTCTTAGCAGGTTCCGAGCCGAGTGTCCCTAAATGGATAAATGCCATTTGGTTAGAATGGTTTTGGCGTTTACTGATGAACCCAGCTGATAAATGGAAACGCTATCTATTTGGTAACCCTGAATTTTTGGTGAGACTGCTGCGACAGGTTGCTTCTGAACGTTTGCTGATGAAGCCTGGTAGAAAATGATAGATCGTAATCAGGAAATCCGCCCATGCAGATTGGGCGGATTTTATACTTTGTCGGGGCGCCCGGATTTGAACCGGGGGCCTCTGCGACCCGAACGCAGCGCTCTAGCCGGACTGAGCCACGCCCCGAACGCTTGCATTATAATCTAGCGACTTGACTTTGACAAGTTTTCGTTTTAGCGTTTTAGCTTTGTTTATTGGCTGACCCTTATGGCAATGGTATTTTGAAATTCTTAAAAAGGTCGCCTATCCCTTTGCCTAACCCCTCAAGAGATTCACAACCGCTGAAAGAAAAGAGCATGAATAAGGAGGCCATCAATTTTAGTTTAATTCTGGAGAATGAGTAATACACGTTCATAAATTTAACCTAGAATTGTCTGTATATCGCCAGTATAATGAGGTTGGATTACTATGAGATTTTAACACCAAAAAACAATTAGAAAAATGGAATATCCATAATCTATCTCATTAGATAAAGTAAAGTATTTCAATTGATCAATAAACACAATGCAGCACAGGAGATATCAATGACAGAAAACAAGAAAGTGCGTGTAGCCATTATTGGGGTTGGAAATTGTGCTTCTTCGCTGGTCCAGGGGGTTCACTATTATAAAGACGCAGCGGAAGACCAGGCTATCCCTGGTATTATGCACGCAAATTTGGGAGGGTATCATATTCGCGATGTCGAATTTACCGCTGCTTTTGACGTGGTAGATACCAAAGTGGGTAAAGATTTGTCTGAAGCACTTTTTGCCTTCCCTAACAACACCAAGAAATTTGCTGATGTTTCTCAAATGAATGTTCAAGTTTGGCGAGGAATGACACATGATGGCTTAGGGAAATATCTGACGAAAATCGTCAAAAAAGCACCAGGGCCAACTGATGATATTGTTGGCATTCTCAAAGACACCCAAACCGATGTTGTCGTAAACTTCCTTCCAGTGGGTTCTGAAATGGCAACAAAATGGTATGTAGAACAAGTGCTCGAGGCTGGATGCGCATTTGTCAATGGAATACCAGTCTTTATTGCCAGCCAGGATTATTGGGTAAATCGATTCCGGGAACGCAGCCTGCCAATAATTGGCGATGATATTAAGAGCCAGGTGGGGGCGACAATTCTTCACCGGGTTCTCACCAGTTTATTTGTCGACCGCGGGGTAAGGTTAGATCATACTTACCAGTTGAATTTTGGTGGCAACACAGATTTCCTCAATATGCTCGATCGGGACCGGCTTGAATCCAAGAAAATCTCAAAGACCCGAGCTGTTACCAGCATGCTGCCATATCCACTGGCTGATGAAGACGTCCATGTTGGACCCAGTGATTATGTGCCCTGGTTGAGCGACCGCAAGTGGTGCTATTTACGGATGGAAGGGACTACCTTTGGGGATGTACCTCTCAATCTGGAAGCCAAGTTGGAAGTATGGGATTCTCCCAACTCCGCTGGAGTGATCATCGATGCCATTCGGTGTGCAAAGCTGGCTTTAGATCGCGGGATCAGCGGTCCACTGATAGGACCTTCGGCATATTTTATGAAGACCCCACCCAAACAATTCAAGGACGAGATTGCCAGGGAGATGACTGAGGCGTTCATTCGAGGTGAGGATATGTAATATGCGCGCTATGCGATTGTTCGAACCGCGCAGTATAGTAGATCGACCGTTGAGTATGATCGACCAGCCTCTACCCGAACCAGGTCCAGGTCAGGTACGCATAAAGGTAAATATTTGCGGGGTTTGCCACACAGACTTGCATACCGTCGAAGGGGATATCCATCCCCCTTCCTTGCCGCTGACTCCTGGGCACCAGGTCGTTGGGATCATTGAAGCGACAGGATCTGGTCTGGATGCCGGTGTTCCAGCAAGTTTAAAACCAGGAGATCGGGTTGGTGTTCCCTGGCTTTATTCAACAGATGGGGTTTGTGAATTTTGCAAACGGGGTGAGGCTAATCTTTGCCCAAATGCTCGTTTCACTGGTTTCCATGTTGATGGTGGTTTTGCTGAATATATGATCGCTGAAGCCAAGTATGTATTACGATTACCATCCGAGTTATCAGACGAGCAGGCAGCTCCGATGCTGTGTGCTGGAATAATTGGCTATCGCGCCATGCGTAAAGCAGATGTCCAACCAGGTGAGCGGATCGGTTTGGTTGGTTTTGGTGCCAGTGCTCATTTGACCATTCAAGTTGCCAACTACTGGAGCTGTGAGGTGTATGTGTTTACGCGTTCGGAGGAACATCGCCAGCATGCACTAGAATTAGGCGCAGTTTGGGTTGGTGGTGCTGAGGACGAGGCACCAGTTTCCCTGGATCGGGCAATCATCTTTGCCCCATCCGGAAAGCTGGTTCCTAAGATCCTGGCTAAGCTGCGTCCAGCCGGCACACTGGCAATAAATGCGATCCATACTTCACCGATACCTGAGATGAAATATGAATTAATTTATGGGGAGCGTACTCTCCGCAGTGTAGCGAATGCCACCTACGAAGATGGAGTAGAATTTCTAGAACTTGCAGCCAAGATCCCAATTCAAGCGACAATTACCAAATACGGTTTAGAGGATGCAAATCAAGCGCTGGTGGATTTGAAAAACAGCCGAATTTCAGGCGAAGCAGTCTTGGTGGTATAATTTTTTTTGGGAGAAAAGATACAATGTCCGGTCACTCGAAATGGTCCACAATAAAACGAAAAAAAGGGGCTGCTGATGCAAAACGGGGGCAGCTTTTCACCCGTCTAGCGCGGGAAATCACCCTGTCAGCCCGAATTGGTGGTGGAGATCCGGATGCAAATGTAAGGCTCAGGCTAGCGATCGATCGTGCCCGGGCAAATAATATGCCTAAAGACAATATCGAGAGGGCAATAGCGCGTGGATCTGGAACTTCTAAAGATGGCAGTGCGTTGGAAGAAATTTTTTATGAGGGTTATGGTCCTCATGGAATTGCCCTGATGATCGAATGCGTTACTGATAATCGCAATCGGGCAGTCGCTGATGTCCGCCACGTGCTCAACCGTTATGGGGGCAGTATGGGGGAGGGTGGTTCAGTCTCATGGCAGTTTAATCGATCGGCATATTTCTCAATTATGCTCGATGGTGTTGATCCTGACCTTGTCTTTGAGCTGGCTGTCGATGCAGGCGCAGATGATGTTACCATCGGATCTGATTTGGTTGAGGTTATTGGTCCAGTTGAATCTTTTAAGTCGATCAATGATGCGTTGACAGGTAACGGTATCCACCTTGAGGAAGCAGGTTTGCGGATGATGCCGGTGAATGAGATCACACTCTCTGCAGATGAGACTTTGCATGTATTGAAGGTAGTCGATGCTCTCGAAGAGCTCGACGATGTACAGAATGTTTATTCAAATCTTTACGTATCCGACGAGCTCCTGACACAAATTGAGGCTTCTTGAAATAAATGCTGGTGATGGGTATTGATCCAGGGACAGCGTCCACTGGATATGGTTTGGTGCGTGAAAACCAGGACGGAAGCTTATCTGCAGTTGATTTCGGTGTGATCTCGACACCTTCTTCTTCAGCAATGCCTGAGCGGTTGCTGCAGTTATTTAACGCCTTGCAGGAGATACTCCATCATCACAGTCCCCATTGCGGCGCAGTCGAGAAACTCTATTTCAGCCGCAATGTGAAAACTGCTATGAGCGTTGGACAAGCACGAGGAGTTGCATTACTGGCTCTTGCTAAAGGGAAAATTCCAGCCGGTGAGTACACTCCTAGGGAGATAAAGCAGGCTGTTGTAGGCTATGGTAATGCTGACAAGAAACAAGTGCAGGAAATGGTTAAGGCAATTCTGGGTCTTGACGAGCTACCACAACCTGATGACGCTGCGGATGCATTAGCGGTGGCGATTTGTCATATACACTCTAGGCAAGATTGGCTGAAAGAAAGCTAATAAGGTATGATCGCTTCAATTAGTGGAAAAGCGCTATCAATAGAGGAAGGCAGCGTTGTTATCGAAGTTGGAGGGTTAGGTGTACTCGTCCACATTCCTACCAATTTGAATGTGAACATAAAGACTGGAGATAATCTATTTTTGCACACCTATCTCGTGGTTCGGCAGGATGCATTGACTCTTTACGGCTTTAACACCGCCGAAGCAAGGGATTTCTTCATTTTATTATTAGGGGTTAACGGGGTAGGCCCCCGTCTGGCTCTGGCAATTCTTTCTGTTATGGATCCAGATGCTATCCGTAGAGCGGTATTCAATGAACAACCTGAGGTGTTTGGCCGGGTACCGGGGGTAGGTAAGCGAACTGCTCAGAAGATCTTGATTCATCTGCAGGATCGCATAAAATCAGTAGAGGGGTTGTTGCCTGTTCCGGAGGTAAGCGAAGCCGACCGTGAAGTTGTCAACGCCCTCACCAGCCTGGGTTACAGCTTGGTAGAAGCCCAAACTGCTGTCCAGTCTTTACCGTTAGATACACCCGAAGACTTGGAGACACGTCTTCGTTTGGCGTTACAATATTTTGGAAAATAGAGGTATAAAATTGAAGGCAGATAAACGCATCGCATTTATTGGTCCCGGTGTCATGGCTGAAGCGATGATCGCCGGTTTGATCCGTCAAAAGGTATCCAGCCCTGAAATGCTGATCGCTGCGGGGCCACGCCGAAATCACTTACAGGTATTAGCTAGTCGTTATAACATTGCAGTTGAGTCAGATAATGCTTCTGCTGCTAGAGAAGCTAATGTGGTTGTCTTATCTGTAAAACCTCAACGATTGGCGCATGTTCTGGAGGGAATTCAGGGGATGATTCGATCCGATGCATTGGTGCTCTCGATAGTAGCTGGTGCGCAAATTAGCAAGATCCAGGATAATTTGCATCACTCAGCTGTGGTAAGGGCAATGCCCAATACACCAGCTCAAATTGGAGAAGGGATCACAGTTTGGACAGCAGCGGAATCGGTCACTGACGAGCAGAAACAAACAGCACGCCAGATTCTTGGAGCCTTCGGGAAAGAGATTTACCTTGGAGAAGAGCAGTACCTGGATATGGCAACTGCATTATCTGGTACCGGCCCTGCTTATGTTTTCTTATTTATGGAAGCCATGGTAGATGCTGGGGTTCACCTGGGTTTTCCCCGCAGGGTCGCTGAACAACTTGTAGCGCAAACTGTGCGTGGCTCCGTGGACTATTATACTAAAGCAACTGATGATGTCCACCTCGCGCATCTTCGAAATCAGGTCACATCGCCGGGTGGAACGTCTGCAGCAGCAATTTACTATTTAGAAAAAGCTGGCTTTCGCACAGCAATTTCACGCGCTATCTGGGCAGCTTATGAACGTTCTCAACAATTAGGCAAGAATGGTGAAAGCCGTTCGCCTGAAAACAACCAGGTAGGCGAGGAGTGATAAAGAGAATAACTGGACAAGATGGATGCTTTCAGTTATTATTTGACCGTTTAAGCCCAAAGACTCATTGAGGAAGGTTCTTTCAGCATGGAAGATTCAACTTTGCAGTTATTAATTGAATTGACAGAAGCACATGGCGTGCCCGGATATGAAGCTCCCGTCCGGGCCGTGGTTCGTAAACATCTGGATTCGTTAGGTCAAGTCTCTCAAGACAAAATTGGGAGTGTGATTTGCCAATTAAGGAGCTCGGTCGATAGCCCTAAAGTAATGTTGGTCGGCCACATGGATGAAATCGGTTTTATGGTCAAACATATCACCAAGGAGGGTTTCATCAACTTCTTACCATTAGGAGGCTGGTTCGACCAAGCCCTTCTAGGGCAGCGAGTGATCATAAAAACCCGCAAAGGAGACGTTGTTGGAGTTATCGGTGCAAAACCTCCCCATATGCTTTCTGAAGAAGAACGAAAGAAGGTGGTCAACAAGAAGGATATGTATATTGATATTGGCGCCACCAATCAGGAAGAAGTTGAGGCTGCCGGTGTGCAGGTTGGGGATGCGATTGTACCCCGAGCTGATTTTGTAGAATTAGCGGGTGGTAAAACATACCTGTCGAAAGCTTTTGATAACCGTGTGGGCACAGCTTTGGTTATCTCAACCTTACAGGCTATGCAGGATGTCGAATTACCCAATACATTATTCGGGGTGGTGACGGTTATGGAAGAAGTTGGTCTGCGAGGTGCGACCACTAGTGTCAGAGCAGTAAACCCTGATGTGGCTATTGTGCTTGAATCTGATATTGCTGGAGATATCCCAGGAATTAAGCCTGAAGAATCTTCCATTAAACTCGGTAAAGGTCCAACGGTATTGATCTATGATGCTCGTATGATCCCAAATCTTAAATTACGAGACCTTGTATTGGATCTGTCGAAAGAATTGGACGTTCCTTTGCAGGTCTCCTACGTAGAGCGTGGTGCAACAGATGGCGGTGCGATCCACTTGCACAATACTGGAGTTCCTACTGTAGTGATAGGAGTACCTGCCCGGCATATACATTCACATAGTTCGATCATTCACCGTGATGACTTTGATAACGCTGTTAAGTTAATAGTTGCCTTAGTTAAGCGTTTGAACACAGATACAGTACTAGGGTTTACCGCTTAATGAATTTGTCTAAAGCATGGTCAAATTTCTTTGAGGATTTGCTCGAAATGATCATATACCAGGAGGTAAGATGACTGACCTGATTACGAAGATTTCTAGTGATTTGCAGAAGCAAATCGAAACCTTCGAACCAAGTATTGGAGTGCGTGAAGTTGGTAAAGTACTAGAGGCTGGTGACGGGATCGCTCTGGTAAGTGGTTTGGGCGATATCCATGCCCAGGAATTAGTTCAGTTCGCAAATGGTGTAATGGGCATCGCCTTCAACTTGGAAAAAGATAATGTCGGTGTCATTATTGTAGGTGAATACTCCGAAATCGATGAGGGCATGTCATTAAGTTCAACCGGTCGAATTGCTTCTGTACCCGTAGGGGATGCGCTGGTTGGGAGGGTGGTGAATGCGCTGGGGCAGCCTATTGATGGGAAAGGAGTTATTAAGACCGAAAGTTTCCGGGAGATCGAGCGTATCGCTCCTGGCGTGGTCGCCCGCAAAGATGTTGATACTCCTGTTCAAACTGGCATCATCGCGATTGATTCTATGACACCTATAGGTAGGGGACAGCGAGAATTAATCATTGGTGACCGGCAGACTGGTAAAACTGCAATTGCCATAGATACGATCCTCAACCAAAAGGGGAAAGATTTGCTGTGTATTTATGTAGCTATCGGCCAGAAGAAAGCTGGTATCGCTCGGACGGTTGATATCTTGGAACGCAGTGGTGCTATGGATTACACGATTGTGGTGGTGGCATCCGCGGATGAATCTGCAGCCATGCAGTATATCGCTCCGTATGCTGGCTGCGCTATGGGTGAGGAATTCATGGAGATGGGTAAAGATGCCCTGGTAATTTATGATGACCTTTCCAAACATGCCTGGGCATATCGTGAAGTATCACTCCTAATGCGCCGTCCCCCGGGTCGGGAGGCATATCCTGGAGATGTTTTCTATCTTCACTCCCGCTTACTGGAAAGGGCTGCACGCTTAGCAGATCAATTTGTGATAGTCCCCAAAGATTATGATGGCGAGCGTGGGCTGGCTGAAGATGCCGTGGATGGGAAGGTGTATGCTGGCATGCTTGCTAATGATGATGCTGAATCCGCATTATCAGCCATGGATGACAGCGAAGATTATAAAGTTGTTAAAGTCAACGGAACTGGTGGGTCATTAACAGCATTGCCGATCATTGAAACTCTGTTGGGAGATGTCTCTGCGTATATCCCCACCAATGTGATCTCAATCACAGATGGACAAATCTATTTGGAAAGCAACCTGTTCTATGCAGGTATCCGTCCGGCTATCAATGTAGGCTTATCAGTATCCAGGGTTGGTGGAGATGCCCAAGTGCGTGCTATGCGTCAGGTAGCTGGTCGGTTGCGTTTGGATATGGCAGCATTTCGGGAGCTGGCTGCATTTGCCCAATTTGGTTCAGACCTGGATAAAGCTACTCAATCGCAATTAAATCGTGGTTTACGCCTCCAGGAGATACTCAAACAACTGCAGTACCAACCCATGTCACTGGAGAATCAGGTGATTCTTCTGTTTGCAGGAACTAATGGATATGCTGATAAAATTTCATTGGATCGGATGGAATCCTGGAAGTCTGGATTGATGCGTTATTTTGAGACCTCTCACCCGGATATTGGTAAAGATATCCATAAGGAGAAGCGCATCACTGATGACATTGAAGCCAGGTTGAGGGAAAAAATTGAGGCTTTCAACTCGACATTCTAAGCCCGAAAGTATGGATCGAAAATAATTAATGGCTACACCTCGCGAAGTCCAACTCAGAATTAGAAGTGTAAAGAACATAGCCCAAGTTACCCGGGCTTTGCAGGCAGTTAGTGCCAGTAAAGCTCGTAAAGCTCAGCAAGCGGTCATGTTGACCCGCCCTTACGCCACTAAAGCCTGGCAGGTCTTGAACCATATCGCTGCTCAACCAGTCCGCGATACTTCACACCCATTGTTGACGATCAGGCCAGATATTCGGCGTGTGCTGGTCGTTTTAATAACTGGTGACCGTGGCCTGGCAGGTGCATATAATGCAAACATCGTTCGTTTTGCAATGCGGCAATTTGCTGATTATCCAGTCCCGGTGAAGTTTATTTCAGTGGGGAAAAAAGGTCGGGATTATTTACTGCGTTTGAGGCAGGATGTCATCGCGGAATTCAGCAATTTACCCCCGGACCCTAGTTATGGAGACGTTTCAGCGATTGGCAATTTAGCAGTGGATGAATTTCTGACCGAGAAGTCCGATGAGGTATATCTGGTATATACAGATTTTATCAGCATGCTCAAACAGGTGCCGGCAATAAAGAAACTACTACCTTTGGAATTCGATGAAGATGCTAGTCGGGTTGTGGAATTCGGAAGGGCAAAAGAGGCGATGGCGGCCTCCTACATTTACGAGCCGAATGAAGCAGAAATTCTAGATGAAATCGTACCCAGATTTACAGCGTTGCAGGTTTATCACGCAATTTTGGAATCATTGGCAAGTGAACATGCAGCTCGAATGGTAGCGATGAAAAACGCAACAGATAGCGCAACTGATTTGGCAGCTGGCCTCACATTGGAATACAACAAAGCCAGGCAGCAAGCTATTACGAATGAGATGATTGATATTGTAGGTGGATCAGAAGCAATATCTTGACCTTAGTTCTATGCAATATTTGGATTTTTAAAAAGTTGGAGGAATGAATGGCAGTTAGAGAAGCAATTGCAACAGGCAAGGTTGTTCAAGTCCTGGGAGGTGTGGTCGATGTGGAGTTCCCCCCGGATCAATTGCCCGATATCTATTATGCGGTTGAAGTACCTCGCGAAGGGGATGATCCATTGATCTTGGAAGTTCAGAAGCACCTGGGAAATAATTGGGTGCGATGCCTCGCCATGGATACAACTGAGGGCTTACAACGTGGTCGCCCGGCAAAGAATACCGGAAGTCCCATAAAAGTGCCTGTCGGAGAAACCACGCTCGGGCGTGTCTTCAATGTGTTGGGCAAGCCAATAGATGGAAAAGGCACTGTTGTTGCAGATGAATATTATCCAATCCACCGTTCTGCTCCTTCCTTCGAAGATCAAGCAACTAGAGTTGAGGTATTCGAGACTGGTTTGAAAGTGATTGATTTAATCGCCCCCTTCACTAAAGGAGGGAAAACCGGAATTTTTGGTGGTGCTGGAGTAGGTAAAACGATTATCATCCAGGAGCTAATCCGCTCAATTGCCACAGTTCATAAAGGGAACTCTGTGTTTGCAGGTGTAGGTGAACGCACCCGCGAAGGCACTCAAATGTACAGAGAGATGATCGAGTCGGGTGTGTTAAAAGACACCGTATTAGTTTACGGTCAAATGAACGAGCCTCCCGGTGTCCGCTTGAGAGTTGGCTTGACGGCATTGTCGATGGCAGAGTATTTTCGCGATCAAGGGCGTGATGTATTGTTATTCATTGACAACATATTCCGATTCAGTATGTCTGGGTCTGAAGTATCCGCTTTGTTAGGCAGGATGCCATCTGCCGTAGGTTATCAACCGACATTGGCGACAGAAATGGGTGATTTGCAGGAGCGCATCACTTCAACCCGGCATGGCTCGATTACGTCGATGCAGGCGATATACGTTCCCGCAGATGACTACTCAGATCCAGCACCTGTAGCAACATTCACACATCTCGATGCAACCATAGCCCTGGAACGTTCTATCTCTGAGAAAGGTATTTATCCGGCAGTTGACCCACTGGCATCGACCTCTCGGATCCTTGATCCAAATATCGTTGGAGAAGAGCATTACAACATTGCTAGGGAAGTCCAGCAGGTGCTGCAGCGTTACAAAGATTTGCAAGACATCATCGCGATCCTTGGAGTTGAAGAACTCAGTGAGGAGGATAAGACGATCGTTTCACGGGCACGCAAGATCGAACGGTTCTTCTCCCAGCCAATGTTTGTCGCCCAGCAATTTACGGGTTTGGAGGGTAGCTATGTGTCCTTGCGTGATACAGTGGATGGTTTCCGCCAAATCTTGGAAGGAAAACACGATGCTTTACCAGAGCAGGCATTCCTCATGGTTGGAACAGTAGATGAGGCTGTGGAGAAAGCCAGACAATTAAGTGCGTCATAATACGGTGCAGTTGAAGAAGTGAAGGTGAGAAGTGCCAATTCGTTGTGAGATAGTCTCCCAGGACCGAACAGTATTTGAAGGTGATGCCGACATTGTTGTCGTTCCAGGTGTGAATGGTGATATGGGTATCTTGCCCAACCACTCGCCTTTGTTATCCACTTTGAGATACGGGATTTTGAAAGTTCGCCGTGAGGGCAAGGAAGAGGTATTCACGGTAGCAGGTGGAATCGTTGAGGTTCAGCCGAGGTTGGTCACGGTTTTAGCTGATGTTGCAGAGAATGTTAAGGAAATCGATATTGCTCGCGCAGAAGCCGCCCGGCAACGCGCTGAGGAGATGCTCAAAAAGGGCCCACCACCTGACAGTGATACCTATATGAAAATGGAAGCAGCATTACGGCGTTCTAACCTGAGGCTTGAAGCTGCCCGGCGTTACCGCGGTCGTGGCAGAGGCCGACCTGGCATGGGCGAGGGGGAGACGGGTTAACTAATGGCATTGTTCACCAAAGATCTGGGTATTGACCTGGGCACGCTTTCAACCAGGATTGCTGCAGGAAACCTGATTGTTCTCGAAGAACCCACAGTTGTTGCTATCGCCATTTACGAGCAGAAAATCGTGGAGATCGGTCGAGCAGCTCAGGAAATGTTTGGGCGTGTGCCGGATACGATAGAAGTTTCCCGACCGCTACAGAATGGAGTAATCGCTGATTATGAAGTAACCGAGAAACTTCTCGAGTACATGATTAAAAAAGTCAGCGGTCCGATGCGTTTTTTCCGACCACGGGTGATGATCACTGTCCCTTATGGTGTAACCAGCGTAGAGAGCAGGGCAGTGCATGAGGCAGTATTACACGCGGGAGCTCGAGAAGCTTTTTTGTTGCAGCAACCACTGGCAGCCGCTTTGGGAATCGATCTCCCAATTGGAACCCCATCCGGGAATATGCTGGTAAGTATTGGTGGAGGTACAACCCAGGCAGCTGTTTTAGCGATGCACGGCATTGTTTGCGCCGCATTTATGCGCGCTGGGGGCATGTTTCTGGATGAGGCGATAAGCTCATATGTCAGGAAGAAGTTTGGTCTGATTATTGGACAGAGTACTGCAGAGCAAGTAAAGTTGAGGATCGGCGCTGCTGTCCCTCAAGAGGAAGAGAGTATCATAGAAATTCAAGGTCAAGATCAAATCAGCGGACTACCCCGTCCCTTGAGCTTGACTACTGACGATGTGGTAGAAGCACTCCAAGAACCACTGGGATCTATTGTGGAGACGACTCGCCGAGTCCTTGAAAAAACGCCGCCTGAACTGGTCTCCGATATAATCGACCGTGGAGTTGCGCTGTGTGGTGGCGGAGCTTTACTACGGGGGATTGATAAGTTTATGACGAAAGAGTTAGGCGTACCCGCTTACTTGGTGGATAACCCGTTGACCTGCACAGCAGAAGGTGCTGCCTTAGCTTTAGATCCAGGTATCTATGCAAAAATAAAACGAAATATTCCTGTGACTTAATTTTCCATACTACCTCATATCAGCCCAAACAGCTGGGTGATCCGACGCTGGGCTGAAGATGTAGCGGACATCTATCACCTGGATTTCAGACGAAACAAAGAAATGGTCAATCCGATTGATCGGATTTATATCTTGATCATCGATTCCGTCTGGCCATCTCATTAACCAGGCATCCTGAAGGTAATCTAGGGTTAATTGGTATTGGGAGGTGTCTGGTCGAAAGTTAAAATCACCCATAAGGATGAGGTTATTCTTTCCTTCCACTTCTTCCAGGATTGCCTCTTGCTGGATTATTGGGCCACCATTCCCAAGATGGGTGACAAAAACGTTGTAGGTTTTATCAGCAACTGTTATTTGTGCGTGGATAGTTGCGGTTTGTTCTCCTTCACTGAACATGTAGAAAGTTTTTGGATTTTCGATCGGGTAGCGGGAGAGTAGAGCGATCCCAAAAGTCCCAGTTACGGGTTTGGGTCCATAATAGGAATACATGTGCAAGTTATCGGCAAAGTAACGAACGATATCTGAGTTCCCGCCTGAAATACGGTTATTGTCTGATTCCTGCAGTCCGATCAAGTCTGCATCTATCTCTTTGATTAGCTCTAGCTGACCATCAAAATTTTTTTCTCCAAAATCGCTAAAACCCTGTTGAATATTATAGGTGAGTACTCTCAATGGTCTGGATTGATCTGCTGGAGGGAAGGGCTTCGCCATCGTTAGGAAAACTCCGACTATGGAAAACGCACCAATTAAAGCAATGGTTTTTACAAATTCACCTGGGATTGGCGGTGATGTAAACGTAAAAGCACGTTCCTGTGCCAATAAAAGCGGTAATACCATCACAATGCCTACTGTCAAATATACTAGCCAAAATTTGTCCCGGAAAAATGGGCCAACCAGAGGAATATAATCATATACTGTCGTGAAGACGTGAGCGAAGATCATAATTAGAAGAAAGAGCGATCCAATTAAGAAACCACCTCCTAAATCTCGGAAGCTTGGTTTCAGAGCAATGAGCTCACGGATGAAGACGATGAAATTGACGAAGATGACAGGGAATGAGAGCAGCATCAAGATCACGGGAAGAATAGCAAGCTGGGGTAATTGGGGTTCAAAAATTGGGTATACCGCAGGATCCAAAGGGAAGCGGATTTGGTGGGGGATTATGCTAAGGATCAGGAATATCAGGAAGAGTAAATTCCATATCATGACGATTGACGGCCTTAGAACTTCTGTTATTGATTTCCTGAATGCCAAAATATAAGCAAAACCGCTCAAGCTAAGAACAATCAGAACAACCAACAGGAGATAATTAAACTCAGTCCACCGCGAGATGACATTTGGTGCTGTAAACGAGAAATAAAGCAATGTAAATGAAGCCACAATCCCTAAAATTAAACCGGTAGATTTTCCGAAACTGGCATGCATCCCCCGTATGCCAGTTTCTTTAACTTCATTCTGGGAAAGGAGCTCAAGCGCTAATAGTACAAAAGCGACACCAGCTAATATCCAACCAATAATTTGAAACCAACCTGTCGTGCTGATATCTGTGCCAGAATTTAACACACGGAACAAGATAGACAAAGCTACTGCTATGATCAGACCGATACCCAAGCCAACCTCTCTAAATGGATTTCGATTATGACTAAAACGGTAGATAATTGCTGGAAAAAGTATCAGGAAACTGGCAACCCCAACTCCTGCCACCAACATTTGACCCCGGATGTCGAGCATGGCTTCTAGAAGCCTGGCGAGCAAGAATAGCCCTGCAAAGAACAGCAACGTTAGATTTGAAAATCCATTTTTAAAGAATAGCAAGACCAGGGGGGAGAACAGAAACAGCACACTGACAATTTCTGTGGGGATGCCTGTCCCTAATAATCCATATGCGTAAACTGCTTCCATAAAATCTGCAAGAATTTGGAAGAAGAATAGATATAAGATAGCAAACAGGATGCTGTTCGAGAGTATACGTTGATTGGTGCGAGTCGCTGTATCCATAACCGCCTCTGGAGTTGTGAATAGATCTTTTGGTAAAATTCTTTGGACAGTTCACTGGTTTGTAAGAAATAAAAAACCAGCTCAACTTGATTGTTGATTATAAGACCTAAGGTTTACAAGTAATAAGTCATCCGTTGTAGGTGAATTACTGGGTCAATATATTGCAGCCTGACATTTGAAGGAACGTTAAGATTAATCGGGGCATAATTAAGAATTGCAGAAACACCTCCTTCAACCAGGCGATCAGCAACCTCCTGCGCAGCCCAACCAGGCACCGCAATCATTCCAATCTTTATGTGATTCTTGCGAAGGATTTCTACTAGCGAATTAAAATCTTGAATGATAAATTCGCCCACTTTGGTCCCAATGATTTTGGGATCAATATCGAAAATGTAACCAACTCGAAATCCTCGATTGGTAAAACCTTGATAGCGGGCAATCGCGCTGCCAATGTCGCCTGCACCAACCACTACCATGTCCCACACACGATCGACTTTCAATATTTTGCAAATGTTGTCCATCAAGAATTCGATGGAATAACCGGTTCCTTGTTTACCAAACTCACCAAATTGGGAAAGGTCTTTGCGGATTTGAGCGGCTGAAATACCTAACCGTTCACCCAGTTCTAATGAAGAAGTGATATGGCGTCCTTCCTCAGCCATACGCTGTAATTCTCGTAGATAGATAGGCAAGCGACCTATGACGATATTGGGGATTGATCCATTCATTCTGTTCACTCCTTTTGGCTAAAAAGTAAGATTTCTTGGTTAGTGGAGAGTTTTATAAAATTGTCATGTTTATCTGGCGGATTTCTGGGTGCAATTTACCACAAAATTATAAATTGTGCAATCTACCACAAGAATGGGACAAATCAGCTAAAGATGAGGGATGGTATAATCGATCGGGGAAAGAAGAATCAAGCAAATTTTCTATGATTATCATTTTGGTTTAACTATGCCATTCATCGATGAGGCCAGAATCAAGGTTGAAGCGGGAAAAGGCGGGGATGGTATCGTCCATTTCCGTCGAGAAAAGTACGTACCTTTTGGCGGACCAGATGGGGGAGATGGGGGAAAAGGTGGTGATGTTGTTCTCGAGGTTTTGCCAACCCTCAATACTTTAACGAAGTTACGATTTCAGCGTATTTATAAAGCAGAGAATGGATCCATAGGTGGAGGTAATAACAAGACTGGAAAATCAGCTGAAGAGTTGGTGATAAATGTTCCTCCGGGAACTATGATTTATGACGACGAGACAAATGAACTGCTGGGCGATTTGGTGATAGACAAGGAGCATCTGGTAGTATGCAAGGGAGGGCGAGGCGGGCGCGGCAATGCACGTTTTGCCACAGCCAGAAACCAAGCTCCACGGGTGGCTGAACGTGGAGAACCAGGTGAAACTCGAAATTTACGGCTAGAACTCAAATTATTGGCTGATATTGGCATAATTGGTGTGCCCAATGCAGGGAAATCTACATTTTTAGCAGCGGTCACGCAAGCGAAACCTAAAATTGCTGCCTACCCGTTTACTACATTAGAACCAAACCTGGGCGTCGTAAGCCTTGAGGATGATATCGCCCTAGTTCTAGCTGATATTCCCGGACTTATCGAGGATGCTCATAAAGGAGCTGGCCTGGGTCATGCTTTTCTACGTCATATTCAACGCACTCGCGTTCTCATCCATCTCCTGGACGGAATGGCTGAAGATCCTCTAGCGGACTACACACAAACGAACAGCGAGCTGGCTTTATTCGACCCTGAATTAGTTAAAAAACCACAGCTGGTTGCCTTGAATAAGCTCGATTTGCCAGAAGTCGCACGTCGATGGAACGAACTTGAAGTAATATTCGAAAAAAATGATGTTGGCAAGCATTTTCCGGTAACAGCCATATCGGCGTTAACAGGTAAGAATGTCCGGCCCCTACTTTATCGCGCGGCGGAATTATTGGTGCAGGAGAAAGCTAAAGCTGACCATGAACCCATTTCCGAAAATATTCCAATTTACCGCCCAGAAGCTGATCCTAACGAGTTTGAAATCAGGCGTACACCAAAGGGATGGCGCATCCAAGGAGAAGCGATCGAGCGAGCTGCAGCCATGACATATTGGGAATACGACCAATCGGTCCGGCGCTTCCACAATATTCTCGTGAAATTAGGTATCGATCAGGCGTTGAGAGAACGCGGTGTGCAGACTGGGGATACTGTATTTATAAGTGATTATGAACTAGAATGGCAGGATTGAGCATATCTAATGGACTTACCAGCGGAAGCCAGGAAAATTGGGGTTTTTGGAGGCACATTCGATCCTCCGCACGTTGCGCATTTGATCCTGGCTTCTGAAGCTCAGTACCAGCTTGGTTTAGATCTAATCTTGTGGGTGCTCACCCCTAACCCGCCCCATAAGGGTGGTAAATCGAACGGGAGTCTTGAGGATCGTCTGGATTTGGTTAATGCCGCCATCACAGAGAATACAGCATTTAAGCTTTCAAGAGTAGAGATTGACCGCCCAGGTCCACATTACGCTGCTGATACAATGCACCTATTAGCTAAACAATACCCTTATACAGAATTATTCTATTTGATGGGTGGTGACTCGCTAAGAGACCTGCCCACCTGGGATCGACCAAACGTGTTTTTGGCATCTTGCCATGGGTTGGGGGTGATGCGCCGTCCAGGAGACAATATCGACCTAGCTGCATTAGAATGTCAGCTGCCGGGTATAACCCAAAAAGTTACTTTTGTTGAAGCCCCCTTGTTGGACATTTCTGCATCATTAATCCGAGATGCCATCCGACAGGGTAAGCCATTCCGTTATTTTGTCCCTGAAGCAGTAAACAAACTGATCCTTGAGAGAGGAATGTATAAATCTTAATAATACTCATTCTTGACCGGTGACCGAGATAATAATTTTAAGCTTATTCCCCTATGACCCTTATTCTTGATGCCCTATTCTCATCTGTGGCGTTTGGTCACCTGATCGTAGATGCGATCAATGGAACGCGGGCAGTGTTGCTGGCATACCTTAGCGGCCCTTTGGGTTTGAGCAATACTGTTTTAGGATTTGTAAGCACCGCTTATATAGTCAGTGCAGCCCTCATTCAGCCTTTGTTCGGTTACCTGGCGGATAAATTTAGTTCACGTTGGGTAGTCGCTGGAGGTATCTTGTGGATGGGGGTATTTTTCTCGTTGGCGCTTTTTATTCCTGGAAATGTAGCTCTAGGATTTTTGGTCCTAGCCAGCTTGGGTTCTGGAGCTTTTCACCCGGCTGGGACCATGCAGGCAACTTTGAGCGGACGAAATCATTTCTCAGGACGCGAGACCACCGCCACGGCATATTTCTTTGTCTTTGGTCAGGTTGGTCTTTTTGTTGGCCCTTTGGCAGGTGGACCTTTGTTAGACCGGTTTGGTCCAGCAGGATTGCTGGTATTCACTGCGCTGGCTGTTCCGATTGGGTTGAACACAATTCGGCAATTAAGACCGGGTTTGGAATTGCGGGTTACCCAAACTATCCAAAAAACTAAACAAACAGCACGCCAAGGAAGAAGGAGGAGAGTAGCCCCTTTCCTGTTCGCATTCGCTATTATGGTTTTCTTCCAAGCTTGGGTTCAACAAAATATGATCACTTTCTTGCCCAAATATTTGAGTGACATGGGACAATCAGCTGCTTTTTACGGAATTCTTTCCGCAACATTTATGGGTGGATCAGCGTTAGGGAACATTGTTGGGGGCAGTCTGGCAGATCGTTTCGGAAAGCGCAGAGTAGCTTCTGCTGCACTAATATTAGCAGGCATACCTCTTTTCTTGATTGCTGAAGTGGGACTTTCGTGGTGGTTATTCTTACTTGTGCCATTAGCTGGTGGGTTAACTGGCTCGGTACATTCAATTTTCGTTGTCCTGGCGCAGCGCCATATCCCTGCAGGGATGGCTCTCGCCTCAGGTTTGATCCTGGGATATATTTTTACCAGCGGAGCTTTAGGAACTCTCTTAGCAGGGTATCTGGCGGATATTTGGGGATTATTACCTGTATTTCGGATGAATAGTTTCCTGGTTGTGGCAGCGGCTATTCTCGCGCTGACACTGCAGAAGGAAGAGTAATCAAGTTTATATACCGAGCAGTGAGAATTTTCAGATTGGCGAGAGACGAAAAGTAACCCGGTGGCGATCATGGGTGGGGGATAAAACAAGTGCCACCGGGGTTTACATCTTATCCTATGCTGGTGATGAAATCGTCAATTGGAATGGCAGATAAGGTTTGGATGCGCACGGTGCCACGCGCGCTCATCTCAACTGAAACTTTAGCCATAACGGCATTATCCGGAGCTTCAACGATATTTACAAAGTCGTATTTTCCTAAGACAGCATATTGCTGCAGCACCTTGACACCTAGTTTTTCCAGTTCCAGATTAACTTCTTTAATTCGTTCAGGGTTTTTCTTGATAGTTGCAGCACCTTCATCAGTCAAGCTGCTTAAGAGGATATAAGTTGCCATCGCCAAAATCCCTCCTTTCGCTATTTCATAAAACTAGTCCCCACCCAATCTGAGTGAGTTTATTATAATTTACAAAGCCACGATATGGGACATCTTTTTCCAGGTGAAGAAGGTAATTGGTGAGAAGTTTTGAGACAGGTTTTATGGTAGTCCTGTGGGCAAATCACAGAGCTTTCATGCGAGATATTATTATATCTCGGGTAAGTCCTCCTCTGATTATCTCTTCATCGGTCTTTGATAGCAGATTTTGATAAAATTCCTTGAGTTCCAGGTTTATGTCGGCGTCTGAGCTGGTAGATTCAGCCAGTTGGTACAATCTCTCTTCAGCTGCAGAATATTTTCCCAGGTGCGCATAATAAACAAATAGTGAATAAAGGGTTTCTGGGGGGAGGTCATGCTCTCTTAAATGTATCAATAGTTCTGTGATCTTATTGTCTAGTTCGGAAAAACTATCTGGTTCAACACTCAAGGCAACTTCAAGGTAAAAATTTAACGATCGGAGTCGGCTCAACGTTGATTCTTCATTGCGATCCTGGCGTACCAGAATATCCCCTTCTTCATAAAATAATTCTGCTACAACAAGAAGACGATCGATGTCTAAAGTTTCTTGAACTGTCAGTGCATCCAGTAACCTATTGTCATCCAAACGTCTGATTAAGTCTGCCCGCATACCAAATAGCATTTCTAAAGCTTGATCGATCTGTTGGATGGCTTCTTGATAGCGTCCAGCTTGTTTGAACCCCATGATTTTTACCAGGACAGCTAAAGCCAGGTTAATCATGCGCATAATATAGTCTTCGGTTAACATTTGCGTTAAATCCCTACTTCTTTCATTTTCAAATCAAGACCTAATATCATGTATTTGCGGTCACCACCTGGAAAGACAAGATCTTTGACCAGGGTCACCCATCCGCGTTTACGGTAGAGATGAAGGGCATTACTTTCTGCTTGTAGGGTTGATAAGGCAGCTGTCTTGTGGGGGAGATTTCGTAATAGGTGGTCATGCAGCCTGCCTCCGATACCTCTCCCCTGAAACGGAGGTAAAACTGCCAGTTCTGCCAGTTCAAAACAATCTGTCAACCAGCGATCAATCTGAGAGGGTGGCATCGCTGAGGCGACGATATCATGCCACCATTGCCCTGTCTGAGCTGTGTAACCGAAGGCAAACCCAACCAGAGGACATTGATCAGATGGGTAAGCGACGACACATTGAAATCCCGGCCGAAGCATGTGATGTTCGAGAGCAGCAATGAAGCGGGTGGTTGCGCGTTCACTTTCATTGTAAGGCGGCAGCGCAAAAGCCTCTTGATAAATCTTTGATATATCCCGGCGATATTTTTGTAATTCATTGCGTTGTAAAAAGGTTACATCAATTATGTCAGTGTAATTTGTCATTCCTTGTCCAATCAAATATATTAATTGGTGAAAGATTTGTCCATTATTCACCATCGCTGTCACCATCGCTTGACAGGCTTTTCAGGCAAAATTATAATCTGGCTTGTGCATTAAATATCAAAGTACCCAACGAGAAAATCTGGGGGTAAAGCAGACCAAACCTTTCCCGGCCAATCTCAGGACGGGTTACTGCATAACAATAAATAATGAGGTAGGAGATAATGATCCAAACATTTATATTTGCGACCACGTCTACACTGTTTAATTTGCCTCTCATTTGGTGGCTTGTTCCTTTAAGCTCTCTGGTGGCTTTATTTACCGCCTTCTATTTTTACCGCTCAGTAATGTCTAAAGGAGAGGGCAGCCAACAAATGAAAGAAATTGCCCAGGCGGTAAAAGAGGGGGCGATGGCTTACCTCTTTAGACAGTACCGAGTTATTGGCGTGGTTTTTGGCGTGATATTTATAATATTTATCATAATGTCCTTTTTTGATCTCGTTAGCTTGGTAACGCCATTCGCTTTTTTGTTTGGAGGCTTATTTTCAGCCGTTTCAGGGTACATTGGAATGTATACCTCGAGCAGTGCTGGAGCCCGGGCAGCACATGCCGCCAGCCAAAGTCTCAATAACGGGTTACAGGTTGCGTTTCGAGGTGGGGCAGTGATGGGTTTTTCAGTGGTTGGGTTTGCCCTATTTAATATCTCGGTCCTATTCTTTGTCCTTTACTACCTCGTCCCGATGGAATTTTATCGTGGTTTTGATTCGCTTCGTGAAATTGCCACAATAATGATCAGCAGTGTTTTTGGTGCCAGTGCGGTTGCCTTATTCGCACGTGTAGGAGGCGGGATCTTTACAAAAGCTGCGGATGTTGGTGCAGACCTGGTTGGTAAGGTTGAAGCTGGTATACCTGAGGATGATCCGCGCAATCCTGCTGTAATCGCTGACAATGTAGGAGACTGTGTTGGTGATGTTGCTGGTCTTGGAGCTGATTTATATGAATCATACATGGGCTCAATTTTGGCAACTGTTGTTCTTGGGGTTTCAGCTATGGTTCTTAGAGCAGCGGATATCGATATCCAATTGCGTTATTTATCACTGCCTCTCGTGCTGGCTGCCTCAGGAGTTTTTCTCTCTATTCTTGGTGTTCTCCTGGTGCGAACAAAAGACGATGGTTCAATAAAAACCATCATGAATGCAATGGAGCGGGGTATTCTTGTTTCTTCAATTGGGATTGGATTGGTCTCACTTCCGATTGTATTTGTTCTGCAAATTGACCGTCCCTGGTATATATGGAGTGTGATATTGATAGGATTATTGGTTGGATTGATCATCGGACGAGCAACCGATTATTTTACCTCCTCTGAATATGAGCCGACTAAGAATATTGCTGCACAAGGAGAAGGTGGACCTGCCACCGTGCTGATTGCCGGATTTGCTGTAGGTATGCGTTCGACATCGATTCCGGTAATCGTCGTGGCTTTAGGGATTTCGCTTAGTTATTTTCTTGCTGGTGGTGCGGACGAATCCCTAATGGGATTGTATGGAATCGGTCTTGCTGCAGTAGGCATGCTGTCAACCCTGGGGATTACCCTGGCAACTGATGCCTATGGACCGATTGCTGATAATGCTGGCGGTAATGCTCAGATGTCTGGCTTGCCAGATGAAGTTCGGACGCGCACTGACCAGCTGGATGCCGTTGGCAATACGACAGCGGCGACTGGAAAGGGATTTGCAATTGGAAGCGCTGCTCTAACTGCACTGGCTTTATTAGCAGCTTTCATGGAGCAGGTTCGCTTAGAAATGATCTACCTGCTCCAAGTCGAAGAACTGGATGTGATGGGAAAACTCATCCCTCTGAGGGAAATGACCATTCGTGATTTTACGATCTATTATGATGTCAGCCCGTTGAATCCAGCTGTGATTATGGGCTTATTCTTGGGCTCGATGACGGTTTTTTACTTTTCTGCTTTGACCATGTCAGCTGTAGGGCGGGCAGCCGGTGAGATGGTTAAGGAGGTTCGCAGGCAATTCCGGTCAATCCCGGGGCTTATGGAGGGTAAAGCAAAACCTGATTATGCTCGATGTGTATATATTTCGACCCGCGGAGCTCAGCGTGAAATGATCGCGCCTGCGTTGGTCGCAATTCTAATGCCGATTGTTATCGGTGTCCTTTTTGGGGTAGCCGGAGTGATTGGCCTGCTTGCGGGAGCCCTGGCAACTGGTTTTGTATTGGCATTGACGATGGCGAACGCTGGTGGTGCTTGGGATAATGCTAAGAAGTACGTTGAAGAAGGAGCTTTTGGTGGAAAAGGATCGGAAGTACATAAAGCCACGGTAGTGGGTGATACAGTGGGAGATCCTTTCAAAGATACCTCTGGGCCATCATTAAACATATTGATCAAGTTGATGGCAATCGTAGCAGTTGTCATGGCCGGTATTACCGCTTCTATGGGTTCAGGAGGTTTGATCGACAAGTTAATAGAACTGTTATAAACTTGTGAATCAATTTTCTTCCTGGACAATGTACTGGTTCTGCTTTCAACTAATTTTATTGGGGCTGATGATCCGTGCATCCCTCCTCGGGTATATAGACAGCATGATCAATCCGGACAACACCAGGATAGCTCCGATAAAACTGGAAGTTGTAAACCGTTCTCCTAGAATAAAAATTCCAAGTATGGAAGCCATCAACGGTTCAGCCAGTGAAAGGGTCACCGCAGAAGCTGCTGGGATTCGCTTCAATCCGCGGATGAACAAAGTATAAGATAAGGCGGTAGCGATCAAACCTAAGTGTAATGCTACAATCAAACCACGCGACACTTTTAGCCAATCTAATTCATGTGTTATCAACCATGGTAAAAGGAAAAGGGCACCTAAACAAAAGACAACTGATAAAACTGCATCAGGAGGTTGTTCTTCTAATAGCCGTTTGCTGACAACAACATAGGTTGCATAAGCAGATCCAGCAATTAGAGCTAACAGAATGCCCTTGGGTTCAATCCATAAATCTTTTTGGGACCCAAGCAAAACACTACAACCTACCACAGCCAGGATAGTGGCTACAATCCATCGGTTAGTTATTTGGTTGCCATGAATGACAAAACCGAGAAATCCTGCCACGATTGGGGCGGATCCGACGCTAACGATCGTGCCGATTGCCACGCCGGTAGATGAAACTGCCATGAAAAATGTAAGCTGGTAGAGCGCGATGCTGAGCGCTGCTATTAGGGTTGGGAATGGCCGCCAAGGTTTGCTATCGCGGAAAACTCCGCGGGAGAGCGCAATTGCCATGAGAGCAATCCCTCCGATTGTAAGGCGAACTGCGCCTACTGTTGCAGCGGGAGTCCCTTCAGGTGCGAAAGCTTGAGCAGTTCCTGATGTGCCCCAAAGGATGGCTGCGGCGATTACCAACCAACCTCCTGCTGAGGTTTGAATCTTTGATTGCCCACCAATTACCATGAAAACTTATTACTTATCATTAATTTCCACTCGTGATTAGATTTAACTAATTTCGCCAGATCAGGTGATTTCTCAAAACCCGAGAAATAAATTTCGATGTGCGGTCAGCATGTTGAATGGATCAATGCACCTACATTCTCTGATTCACTTAGTTGGTTGTAGTGTTTTACTGCTTGAGGGGTCTTGAAAACTTCGACCTTAATGCCACGATCTCTAAGATAGTCCAAAGTATCAGGAGCGACTTTTAGTCGCCCGTAAACCCCTCTGGAAAGCACGATGATTTGAGATCCCTTCTCGAGCAGCTCCTCGACATCAGCTGGCTGGATGCCAGGTTTATGATCTGTCCCCGTTTCTCGCCAATCCCATTCTCGGCAGCCACCTGGATACAATTTAACATCTTTAAATGGGTTGGATTTGCCTTCGACAAAGATCTGCCCCCAAGATGTCTTGATTATTCTTGGTGATTTTTTATTTTCGATCAATATTAACCCTTCCAACTTATCTATAAACAATTCACACAGGAACTATAATACATCTAATATCAACAATGCCATATCATCAAATTGCTCGACATTGCCCCGATATTTGGTTAATTCATTAATAACGTGATCGCACATTTCTTTTATTTCGAAGCCTTTAGAACTTTTAATCAACGATTTTAACCGAGGGCGACCGAACAGATCTCCAGCAGAATTGAGCACATCGCATAAGCCATCGGTGAAGAGGTGCAGGCGATCTCTCACGGCGAGCTTCAGCTAAAAGCAGTGAACGGGTCAAAGTCATATATAGGGCTGCTGCATCGCTTGATTGGCATGGTTGCTTATTCTTTTTGATGATACCACACACAGATTAATCCGCACTCCAATCTTCCAGTTTCACGTTCTTAATAACTTCAAAGGAGAAGCCCATTATATGCTCTTGCCTGCTCGCGATTCATATGAGATACTCCTAAACATGAAATCAGCAACAACATCAGCTGTACACGAAAAAACTGGAAAAATTATATTATTTATTCTGGTTGCAGCTGCATTAATCTCTACATTTGTCATACGGCCAGACCCTTTTACTCTATATGAAATTGTACTCATTCTAGTTCTAGGGGTTATTTTTACGCTTTTTGGATATCTAGATGAGACGATTTTCGATAAGTTTAATTCGAATATCTCGAAAACTGCATACTTCTCGATTCAATTAGCCATTGTTGCGCTAATTCTTTATTTGTCCCAGGGAAATGCCTGGTTGCTGGTCTTATTTTTGACCGGGCAATCTGTAGTTTATCTTAACCGCATTGGTATCCTGTTGGTAAATGGAATTATTTTGGTATTATTTTTGATCACCTTCTGGTTGCTTACAAACGAATGGCGAACGGTTATTCAGACCACGATTGCTTTCTCGGCGGCGATTGCATTTGTAATCATGTTCACAAAAATCGCCATGGATGAGAGAAAATCCCGATTGGAAGTGGAAAACTTGGCTGAACAACTGGATGCAGCAAACCAAAAACTTCGTGAGTATACAATAAAGGTTGAGGAATTAGCAGCGTTTCATGAGCGCAACCGGTTAGCACGTGAGATTCATGATGGTTTGGGGCATTATCTGACCACGATAAATATTCATATAAAAGCTGCTAAAGCACTTCTAAATCAAGACAAGAAACGGGCTGAAAAATCCTTAAGTAAAGCTCTAGCATTGAACCAGGATGCCCTGAATGAAATCCGTCGGTCGGTTGCTGCTTTGAGAGGTGATCAGCGTTTCAATAAGCCATTAGGGGAATTATTTAATGAAATGGTGGAGGAGATGCGTGTATCTGGATTGGTTAGCGATGTCAAGATCATTGGGAATCCCCGCCAACTATCCCCTCAAGTTGAAATGGCACTATTTCGTGCAGCGCAGGAAGGTCTTACCAATGTGAGTAAACATGCCTTAGCGAGCAGAGTCGATCTAACATTAGAATACGAGGTGGATTTAACCAGTTTAACTATTCAAGATAATGGGATTGGTAGCACCTTCGCACAGATCGAAACTG
Organism: Anaerolineales bacterium; assembly: GCA_014859065.1. Classification (GTDB taxonomy): domain Bacteria; phylum Chloroflexota; class Anaerolineae; order Anaerolineales; family UBA4823; genus Kmv39. Next base: position 11,408 of record JACUUU010000002.1, on the reverse strand, counting down.
GCGATGAAAAAGGAGGCTTTGGATTATTTGGTTTACGCGAGCGTATCCAGCTTCTCGGAGGCTCACTCTCTATACAGACCTCCCCACAAGAAGGTTTTAAATTGCAAGTGGAAATTCCAGATGAGTTCAATGAATCCGATTCGAATACTGATCGTTGATGATCAAGCTTTATTCCGAGAAGGATTGAACACGCTTCTCTCGGTGCAGTCCGATTTCGAGGTAATTGGAGAAGCCAGTAATGGTGAAGAGGCTATTAGGATGGCTGTCTCACTAAATCCTGATGTGATTTTGATGGATGTACGCATGCCAATATTGGATGGCGTTGCAGCTACCCGTCGTCTGAGAGCATCTAAACCTGATTGCCGGGTGATTGTGTTAACTACCTTCGACGATGATGAATATGTGTTTGAAGGTTTGCGAGCTGGTGCGGTAGGATATTTGCTTAAAGATGCTGCTTCACAAAAATTATTTGAAGCGATTAGAGCTGCAGCAAAAGGAGAATCCTTTTTGCTCCCATCAGTGGCAGCGAAGGTAGTGGCTGAGTTTTCTCGTCTGGCAGATTTGACCCCAATTAAGCCTGAATCGTTAATTGAACCGCTTTCAAAGCGCGAATTGGAAATCCTGCGTTTGATTGCCAGAGGAGCCAGCAACAAGCAGATAGCCGGAGAACTTGTGATCGCCGAGGGAACAGTAAAGAATCACATATCCAGTATTTTTGCCAAGATGGGGGTCAAAGACCGGACGCAGGCAGCATTAAAAGCTCGGGACTTAGGTTTACTGAATAATTAGTTTCTTTTCCTGTGGTAATAATTTCAATCTATATAGTCATACTCGTAGGTATGACCTGCAGGTGTGACTTTATGCACTTCAAATTTCATCGATTTGGGCGTAAATTTACCCTGAATACAATCAATAGTTAACTCGAATCGAGGGAAAAAGAATGACGCAACCTATCCTAATAACTAAAGACTTAAGAAAGTCCTACGGCAGCCTGGAAGCTGTCAAAGGTATCTCATTTTCTGTGCGTCGTGGAGAGATCTTCTCCTTGCTTGGTCCTAACGGGGCTGGGAAAACCACCACAATTTCCATGTTGAGCTGTTTACTTAAGCCAACTGATGGTGATGCTGAGATTGGAGGCTACTCGATCAATAAAGACCAAATGGCTGTAAAACGTTTGATTGGAATTGTTCCTCAGGAATTAGCACTTTATCCACCACTGACCGGTCGTCAAAACCTTACCTTTTGGGGGCGTATGCAAGGATTGGGTGGCAATATCCTTCAAAAAAGGGTCGATGAAGTACTCGAACAAGTTGGCCTGGTAGAAAGGGGCGGCGACCGGGTGGAAAAATACTCAGGGGGAATGAAGCGTCGTCTTAATATCGCAGTGGGATTACTGCATAAGCCCCAATTGGTTTTCATGGATGAACCGACAGTGGGAATCGATCCGCAAAGCCGGCGCAAAATCCTGGACATGGTCAAAGAACTCCAGGTTCAAGGTATGACTGTGCTATACACCACTCACTATATGGAAGAGGCGGCTGAGCTTTCTGACCGGGTTGGCATTATTGACCACGGCAAGCTGATTGCCCTGGGAACATTGAAGGAACTTACCAGGTTAGTGGGTGATCAGCAAACCCTGCGGCTCTACTTCGGTGAGGAGCAATCGAACGAAAATTTGCTTCCCCTGTTCAAAGATGTAAGTGGAGTATTGCTGGCGACTACAACCAATGGACAAATTGTGTTGACCGTTGAGGAGGCTGAAGCTATTTTGCCAGACATTATGGTCACAATCCACCAGGCTGGATTACACCTCCGCTCGGTTGACATAGAGGAACCAAATTTGGAGTCAGTCTTCTTGCACTTGACAGGAAGAGTTTTAAGGGATTGAAAACTCTAAGTTTATGAGAATATTGCTATGAAGAAAATAATTGTAATTGCCTGGAAAGATTTTATTATCACCTTCAAAGATATTGCAGCCCTGATTATGATGCTGGCGGCACCACTTTTATTGATCCTGGGCTTAGGTGCTGTGACTGGCGCTTTCTCAAGAGCTGGGACAATGGGGCTCAGTGAAATTCCCGTTGTTATTGTCAACCAGGATGCGGGTCGGTTAGGTGATTCCATCGTGGCTGCATTCGAATCAGAGCAAATGGCTGAATTGTTCACCACCACAAATAGTTATGATGAAGGTGCAGCCCGTCTGCAATTAGAAGAAGATCAAGTTGCGGCTGTGATCATTATTCCGCCAGGTTTTTCCGATGGCATCCTGCCAGACCTCTTGACTGGACATACCAGTCAAATTGCACCTGTTGAGGTATATTCAAACCCTGTCAGGCCGATCAGCGCAGGGATTGCTCTCTCAGTAGTAACAGAGGTAGTGAACCGCATCGAAGCTGGTCCAGTTGGTGGGAAAGTGATCATTGCGCAGCTGTTGGACAACGGCTATCTTTTACCACAGGATGTGCCTGAGTACGTCCCGGGGTTGGTTGCCCGTTTGCAATCATCCGTGGAAGAGAGGGAGACTGGAGTTGTGCGCATCGATACTGGATCACAAGACGAAGAAACAAATGAACCAGGTTACCTGGCTTACCTAGCCCCGGGGATGGCGGTTTTCTTCTTGATGTACACAGTTACGCAGGGTGGACGCAGCATCCTGGCTGAAAGGGATCAAGGTACATTGTCACGCATGTTGGTTTCACCTACCAGTACTTCGGTGGTCTTGGGGGGTAAAATGTTGGCGATATATATAACCGGTTTTATTCAAGTGAGCGTGCTGATTCTTGTGTCAGCCATGTTGTTTGGCTTACGTTGGGGAGATCCAGTTGGTTTGATCGCTCTTATAGCAGCAGTGGCAGCTGCAGCCACAGGATGGGGCATTCTTCTGGCTTCTTTCGCCAAAACACCTTTTCAGGTATCCAGCGTTGGATCAGCGTTAATGCTCTTGTTTGGAGTTCTGGGTGGAGTATTTATTCCCATTGAAAGTTTTTCCACCCCGGTGAGAATGTTAAGCAGAATTACACCCAATGCCTGGTCAATGGATGGTTTTTCAACCCTGGCTGGTGATGGGAGGCTGGCTGATTTAGCGACTCCTATCGGGGCATTATTCGCGATGGCTGCAATCCTGTTTGTTGTTGCTGTATTTTTTTCTCGTCAGCGATGGATTTCTGGTTTTGTAAAATAAGTAAAGGAACTGATTAATGAAGATTATTAACATCGCCTGGAAAGATTTTTTGATGCGTTTTTCTGACCGGTCAGAAATATTGTTTTTCCTGATTTTGCCAGTTGTGTTTACTTTCTTGTTGAGTGGAGGGGCTTCACAGGGCTCGGATTCACCGACTCCATTGCTCTTGGTAAATGAAGATGAAAGTCAGTTAGCTTCCGAGTTTGCTTCAGGTTTGATTGAGAATAGAACACTGGATCCCCAAGTTGTCTCTTTGAGTGAGGGTGAGAGAGCTTATAAAGATAACAGGGCGCCTGTCTTGTTGGTCATCCCGTCTGGTTTCGAGGTTGGATTGTTGAGTGGTGAACAAGTCAGTTTGGAACTGAAAAAAACTCCTAACAATAGCAGGGCTGATGCAGCTGAACAGGCAGTTCGGGCTGTGCTAAGCGACTTTGATCGCAGCCTCGAGGTAGCTCGTAACAGTGTTGCTGAAGCTGAAATGCTGTCCGCTATCACCAGTGAAGATGATAAACAGGAAATTTTTAATTCAAGCCTGCTGGCAGCTCAGAATGCATTCAATTTGGAACCCAATAAAGTAGAGGCTAGCTGGCCAGAGAAAATCAGGACAACCAGTTATGACCCTGTTGCGCAGGCATCAGTTGGACAAATGATTACCTGGGTTTTCATACCTTTGTTGGGTATATCTGGTTTATTTGCTATCGAGAGAAACAATAAAACCCTGGAGAGACTGCTTACCACACCAACCAGCAAACCTACTTTTTTGCTCGGAACAATTACTGGGCAGTCTGTTTTGGCTTTAATACAAATTGGCATACTGATTGGGTTTGGGGCATTTATCCTCAGTGTTGATTGGGGCAGGTCTCCAAGCGGTGTGCTCGTAATGGCTATATCTTTTTGCCTGGCTGCTGTAGCCTTTGGAACAATGTTGGGTACTTTTGTCAAAACCGAGAAGCAAGCCAGTAACTTGAGCATTATGTTGGGTATGGTGATGGCGTTACTGGGAGGGTGCTGGTATCCACTCGAATTATTCCCTTCAACACTTCAGACTTTGGTAAAGGTGTTACCAACCACTTGGGCTATGCAAGGTTTTACTGGATTAGTTATGCGTGGTCAGGATCTGGTAGAAGTCCTTTCGAGTGTGTTGGTGCTGTTGGGTTTTGCGGTTATATTCTTTGTAATAGGGGTCAAGCGTTTCAGATACGAGTAACATATAGAAGGTCGGTTGGCTAGAAAGTCATAAAACAATCAAACATCAGCGGTTTAGATTGAACAAATCCTCGGGAATTGGATAATATTTGTCGGAAGTTGGCACGAATCCTGCTCCTGGTATGTATGAGTTTATCTCGTGGAAAAATTACCATGAATAGGATCAAAATTTTATTCTATTTCCCGTATCTGAAAAGTCGAATTTTGGGGTTGGTCGTTCCAATGGTTGCCATTGGTTTGCTGTTTAGCTTGCAGGTCTGGCAATCATCGGCGGCAACATTGAATCAAGAAGATTTACCCGTTTTCGGTTGGAGTGTTTGTGAGGACCTGGGTATGGGGGTTGTTCCAGGTGTTCCAAACCCGGTGCAGCGGTTCCGCCTTTGTCATCAACAAGCTTGGGAATTGCTGGCTTATTGTTTGGAGCCTGAAATCCCACCACCACCTGAAGGCACTATCTGTGAACGAATTGATGGAGATACATATTGGTGTGGAGATGGTATCCAACAGCTACGTCACTTTCAAATTTTGCAGACACCTACACCAGTACCTCCTGATACCTTAACTCCAACACCTACCTCTACGCACACTTCAACTCCAACTCCCACAAGTACGTCTTCACCAACCCCAACAACAACGAATACAGCTACTCACTCTCCTACTGTTACTCCAACATTGACAAGCACAGCGGTGATAACAGCAACAGAGACGCAGCGTCCTCCAATGGGAGGGAGAGGAAATTTTGAGAAAACAGAAGCAGTTCGGTGGGTTTTCGGCTCTAGCTTGATTGGGTTGGCGATCACATTGGCATGGATAGAAAGGGCAAAGTTATTTAAAGCCAGAAAGCAATAACAGCGCACTCATAATCTATTTTGACTCCCACGAATTATTAATTTCCAGCTCCTCGTTAGCCTAAATCCAATGCTCGTAAGTGCAATCTGATGAAAAAGGAAATAGGGTTAGAGTTGAAGTTGCTTCACCACTGGCGCATTATCACCGCGATGGCCTTATTCATAATTGGTGGGTTTTTGGTATTTCCTGCTGCACGCTTGCTACCTGTGGTCACAAACCTAGCATTTGTTAAACTTAGTCAAAAAGAAAATGAACTAAATCAATTCCCAATCTCCTTGCCGACACCTTTCCAGCCTTTCCAAAGCTACCAATTATTTCTACCAATTATTGATCAAAATATTGACCCCGAGAATTCGGACCAATTTAGCATTGTTAATTACAAAATTTTTGAAGAGATTGATTTTTCTCCTGGTTCTCTGAGGGTAACGATCAGGATTCTGCCAGAGGATAGTCTTTTAAGTTCTGGCAAACCAGTTGAGATATCTTTTCTTCCAGGTGGAGAGTGTATTTTTGGTGATGGTCAAGGATGTGTATATACCTTCTCAGCTTCGACTGGCAGGCAGGTGATTTTTACCAGCGTGCATTCAGGTGTGGGTGGTGAAGGAGAAAAATTTCGCAGCGTTATAGAGGGGACAGGTATAAACCAGGGTTTGTACACAACCGTTCAAGTCAACCACAATGCACAAATGATAACCGGAGCAGGTATTTCCTTGCTGCAAGGGTCTGTAGAAATCACAGGATTGGAGTTGATCGCGGTTGCCCGCATCCCACCTCAGCACCTGGGGGCATATATGACTTTACCTGTGGAAAAAACACTTGATTTTGCAGTGGCCATAGGAGTTCTCAATCCAGCGATCCTTGTCCAGGATCTTCTAGTGTTCGAGACTTGTGGATGGAGACTTCCAGGAGAAACCGAAGTATCTGGTTTTGGTGATACCACTGGTTCGGTATATCTCGGGGTTGTGCGTATAGCCAACTGATTGACTTCGATTTTTAATTTAAATACCAACCAATAAGCAAGTTGGATTAAAAGGTGGTAATTCATAAGAAATTATGCGTGATGGCTTGAAAATGGGATAGCAACAAAGGTTAGGAGAAATACTTGAGAAGTTTATTTGTATAACTGGAATACCAATCTTCTCCAGCAGGTATTTCAGATTGCTCTTTATCCATTCGTACCAATAAATAGACCAATTCGCTCTTGGTAATTGATACCTGAAGGATGCTTGAGAGTGGTTCCAATAAATATTCCGCATACCAAATTGGCCATTCCGGGTCGAAGCCATCGGTTGCCAGGTATGCATCGTGATGTGCATTGGCTGCATCTTGCAGCAATTTCTCGACTTCATCAAATAATGGGTGGCTATCGAAAGAGTTAGCAAACAAGATCTATCCCTCATTCTGTTATTGCTAATTGTCCTAAAAGCAGGTAATCATCACTAGCATCAAGTCTGAGATACCCTTCGACCAATCCATATTGTTCGATGCCTTCAAGGATATCCAAGTACATGTCTTCCTGTTCCATGATTCCAGGCGGCTCCAGGCAGGAGACCTCCTGCCTGATTAAAAACAACACATCTAATTCGCCCTGATCATTGGCTGCATATTCACCACCATAGGTATTACAGCCGCTATTACCTGTTACCCAACCATCAACAAAAGTCAGCGTGATAGAAGTGCCCCTGATAGGGTCATTGCCATTAATCGAAGCAACTATCCAGAAGGACCCGTTCAATTCGGGAATGATAATAGGTTGTTCTTCCGCTGTGGGTGTGGCTTGAGGGGTGGGAGACAGGCTGCATCCAGTGAGAAAGATCAGTAGAGAGAAAAATACAATTGTTGTTCTTTTTATCATTTTTTATCTTGCAGTTCCCAAAACTCTAAATATTTGGTCTATAATTATAATTGAAGAATCAAAGCGATTTTTTCTGAATTAAAGGAGGGTTGGTTATGACAGAAACATTCACCTTTACAGCTCGTGATGCTGACAATCCAGACGAAGTGATTACCTTTACCTTAAAGGGAAATTTTCTATTTGTGAGCATGACTGGAATCCTGGAACAGGTGGACAAAGTAAGAACATCCCAAGAGAAAGGAGAAGAGGTTCTTCGCCAGGTAAAAACACATGCAAAACCAATCGCGCTGAAAATGATCGAGGCTTTTTCTGGACCTGTGCATATTAGTGATGCCAGCGCCACGATGGTTGGAGAGAAATTGGTGATGAACGTTTGGAAACGTCTGGCAGGGTTCAGATTGGCCCCATTGGTAATTATCATCAACCGGGTCGATAACCCAGAGGCATCTGAATCTTTCGTGGCTGAGTTGAATGAGAGAAAAAAAGATGTTACGCATATTGGTAAATTCTTCGGACCTCTGGATTATTGGTTAGGGTGGGTTGGATTAATCCTTCTGGTCGTTTTATTAGTCCGTTGGCCGCATAGAAACCAATAGAACTGGAATTATACCCAGAAATTAAAATGTAAGCTTTGTGAATTATTTGAGCATTGAATAATCTCAGACCAACTTGATTGAGATCGCCAGGGCAACAGATAAACCAGATGCTGCTGCTTTTACTCTCGAATCAAGCTTTCTAATGACGCCCAGAAACCCCGAGCAGCACCTTATTATAATTGGATCACAAGGTTACCAAACTGGTCAACAAGGAGATGTCGTTCAGGATTTACCACTGTTGTTGATTCTTTCTCTTGGATGATGGCTGGACCATGAAGAGTATGACCTGCTTGCAGTTCAGCGCGATTGTAGATGGGGCAGTCAATATAGCCACCAGAGAACCAAACCTTACGGGTTCCCATGATTGCAGCTTGGGCTGAGCGATTGGCAGTATTGATTTGGGGGAATTGTGGTGCTGTAACCCGCTTGACTGCTTGCACATGTATATTTACAACCTGTACTCTTTCGTCTGGTGCGCTGTGACCGTATACTGTCTGGTGTTCTTGATGAAATTGTTTTGTTATCGAAACAATGTCTCGAGGAGTCAACTGGATCGCAGGGAAAGGTATTTTCAATTCATAATTCTGGCGCGAATAACGTAAGTCTGCTGATATTTGTAATAAGCGCTCCTGGGGGTCTACACGATTGTGTTCAAACAAGGTTTCTGCAGCTAAAGCCAAATGGGACAAGGAAGTGTTGAGTTCATCTAAGAATTCCTCAGTAAGAGGTATCATTATTGTTTCTAGGAAATTGTTAGATAGGTCAGCGCAAAGTAAACCTAATGCTGAAAATAAGCCAGGTAAGCGCGGAACGATCACCCGGCTAATACCTAACTCGGCAGCCAGGTCTAAGGCGTGCATAGGCCCAGCACCACCGTAAGCAATCAAGGTAAATTCCCTGGGGTCATGACCACGAGCGACACTGACGACGCGCAAAATACGCAGCATGTTCGCGTTTACTATTGCCAGTATGCCAGCTGCTGCAATTTCTAGGGACATATTTAATTTTCCACCTACACGCGAGGTGATTGCCTGTTCTGCCAGATCGTTCTGCAAAGGGAGTTCGCCACCCAGGAAAGAATCAGGTGCTAAACGACCTAATATCAAATGAGCGTCAGTCACTGTCGGTTCACTACCACCCAGTCCATAACAAGCTGGGCCGGGGTCTGCTCCAGCACTATGTGGACCGACCTTCAAGTGGTATCCTGCGTCCACCCAGGCAATACTGCCTGCTCCAGCGCCACACTCGATCACATCGATCATAGGTGAGCGTAATGGATAGCCGCTTCCAGAAACTCGACCGCTGGCGTGAACCTCGCCGCCAACTTCATATTCTGTGCTGAACTGCGGTTTTCCCTCCAATAACAATCCTGATTTGGCAGTGGTTCCACCCATATCGAAGGCAATTGCCTGTGGGAGGTCCAGGGTTTGAGCTAGTCGGCTGGAGGCAATCAGCCCAGCTGCAGGGCCAGATTCCACCAAAGTGTGTGGGCGGGTTGCAGCTTCTGTCGCGGTGAGTGTGCCTCCCCCTGAATGCATTATCGTCAAGCGGTCTTCTATCCCGCCAATATCATTTAATCGCTCTTTTATGGAATGCATATATGAAATTACCCGTGGTGCAACTGCAGCTGCGATTACGGTAGTAGAGGTGCGCTCGTATTCGCGGAACTCAGCAAGAATTTGGTGAGAAGGAAAAATTGGTACATCAGGAAATAGCTTGCTTGCTAGCTCAGTCAGTTTCAACTCGTGATCTATGTTCTTAAAAGAGAAAAGCAGCACTATAGCCAATGTTTCGATGCCTGCATCAGCCAATTCGAGCAGTTTGGAATGAGCATCCACTTCGTCTAATGGGATCAGCACTTCTCCATTCGCTGCAACCCGTTCAATAACTTCCCGAACACGAGACCGAGGCACTATTGGGGGGAGCTTGTGTGCGGATAAATTGTAAAGGTCTGGTCTCTTCTGCCGACCAATTTCCAAAATATCACCAAAACCATCCGTCACCAGCAACCCAACCTTCGCAATTTTGCCCTCGAACAACGCATTCGTGACCACGGTGGTTCCATGTATTAGATGGTCAACCTGGATAATATCCGTTTTGGCAGTCTTTAAGGTTTTCTTCAACCCATGGATAAATGGATCAGCTGGGTCTTTGGGGTCTGAAGATACTTTATTAGACCATAACAATCCACTCTCATCATCAAATAAGATAACGTCTGTAAAAGTACCCCCGATGTCGATCGAGACCCGCACCATTACTTACTCCTCTCTAACCTGGAGACCCTTTCGTAAACTATGAGTGGTGTTCCAATCAATATACCCTTCAGGTGTGAGGCTAACCCCATAAATTTCAACAGCATGTTTTTTACTGATCTTGCCTTCCAGGTAATCCTGCGCGACGAGCTGAGGGTTGCGTTCTGAAGGTGATCCAAACCCTCCCCCACCTGCGGTTTGAGCACTAATGACCTCTTTTTCCCTAATTATCAGACCAGAGATTTTTGACCTAATCTTCCTTTCAACTGATGTGTCTGGATTGAGAATAAAGCGACCACACTCCCCCGGGTGTGCACCAGCCAAACCCCAGGGAGGTATGCGATGGCGGTCAGAGTGGGCTGAAAATAGAACCGGCACAAGTACCTGGATATCTTTGCGGATTGATAGACCTCCCCGATACGTTCCTGCTCCACCTGAATCTTTTACCAATTTATACTGCTGCACCCGGAGTGGGTATTCCATTTCCATCGCCTCAACAGGAAGGTTGGAAGTATTGGTGATATGAACCTGAACTCCATCCATGCCGTCTAAGTTGGCATGGGCGCCCATTCCACCTCCTAAGGCTTCAACGTAAACAAAATCTTTACCAGATAGGGATTTTGTTCCCCCAAAAATTATCGCCGTAGTGGCTCCATTCGAAGCAGCAATGACTCGTTCGGGAACTGCCTGACTTAGTGCACCCATGATGACATCAACCACTCGTTGGCATGTGTCAGTGCGACCACCCACCGCTGCTGGTTCGATGGCATTAAGCATACAGCCTGGTGGTGCATTGATGTGGATCGGCCGTTGAAACCCTGCGTTGGGAGGAATGTCCGGGGCGATGATAGCTTTCACAGCGTAAAACACTGTGGCAAGTAAAGCTGACCATACCATATTGATCCCGCCTTTTGCTTGTGAGGCGCTACCGCTAAAATCGAACTCGATGGAGGGTTCATTTTCAGTGTTTACTGTGATGGTCACTTTCACCGGCAGTTGATTTTCCTGGTAACCATCATCATCCATGGCGTCCATAAACTTATAAGTGCCTGCAGGAATTTCTGTTAATGCTAACCGTAATCGTCTTTCGCTGTAGTTCATGAGCTCTTCGATGCAGTCAGACAGGGTTTTGAAGCCATATTTATGGGCGAGCTCTAAAAGACGGTGTTCTCCCAAACGTAGCGCAGCTACTTGAGCACGAAAGTCTCCTTGGCGTTCTTCTAAGCCGCGCATGTTAATAAACAGCAAATCTAGAATATCCTGCCGAATATGTCCCTTATTGATGATGCGCGTTGGAGGTATTCGTAGTCCTTCTTGGAAAATTTCAGTCGAATCCCCGGCAGTCCCGACACCTGGTGAGCGTCCACCTACATCTGACCAATGGGCGATATTACTAACGAATGCTATCAGGTCTTCTTTCAAGAACACTGGTTGCACCAGAGTAACGTCAGGTAAGTGTGATCCGCCTC
>JACUUU010000146.1 GCA_014859065.1 Anaerolineales bacterium | reverse complement strand
AGTTGTCTTTGTGGTTGGGTTATTTATGGTGTCTTCTATTATCCGTGGTCAGGCAGTGATTTCAGAGCTATTACAAAATGGTCAGGGTTATTCTGGAAGTCAATGGGAAACCTCAATGACAATCGCTTCCCTGCAAAGCCTGCCTTCAGGTCCACTTTATTCGAATCGACCCGGGGCTATTTATTTACTCGCAGATAGACATTCCTACACAATTCCCTACTTCATTCCCGGACGAGATGACGAATACCATGATGAATTGGAGGACATGAAGAATAAAATGCAGCATGAAGGAGCGTTATTGATCTTGTTCGAAGAAGACCGGCATCCTCCTGAATCTCTGCGAATGGAAGAGTTGACTCGGCATCTGGTTTTATCAGCAGAATATTCTGATGGCGCGATCTATGCCTTTCCGACCGGGGATTAACAGATGAGCATTTGTAACTTGAGGGTCCTGTACAATTTGTATTTGGATAGATTGAATGTTTGAACCAACAGAAGTCCTGGCTCTTATTCCCGCTCGTGGTGGTTCGAAGAGCATCCCTCGCAAAAATATTCTTCCCTTTGCTGGCATTCCCTTAATTGCATATAGTATTGCAGCTGCACAGGCGGCTGAGACTATCCGGCGGGTGATTGTATCTACCGATGACGCCGAAATTGCAGAGCTTGCTAAACGTTACAGCGCCGAAGTCCCCTTTTTGCGACCGGCGGAACTTGCCCGTGATGACACCCCTGACCTGCCTGTTTTCCAACATGCACTTCATTGGCTGGAGGAAAACGAGAGCTACAGCCCGGATATCGTGGTGCAGTTACGTCCAACCTCGCCTCTGAGACGCACCTGGCACATAGATCAGGCAGTTTACCGGTTATTGGAACATCCCGAAGCTGACTCGGTGCGGACTGTCTGTATTCCTTTTCAAAATCCCTTCAAAATGTGGCGCATACACCCAGACGGTTTCATGCGCCCGCTCTTGGAGACTGAATTTCAAGAAGCATACAATATGCCCCGCCAAATGCTCCCAGACGTTTATTGGCAGACCGGTTATGTCGATGCTGTCTGGGTGGACACAATCTTGAACAAGAATTCGATGACAGGAGAAAATATCCTGCCGCTCATCATTTCATCCGAAGAATGGGTGGACATCGACTCGCTTGACGATTGGAAACGGGCAGAACGTATGTTGACAAACGGTGAGATCACCCCTGATGAATTGGGTTTTAACCTTCCTAAGAAGGATGAGGATAAATAGAATCAAGAATCGAACGGTTAGGTCAGCTGGAAGTAAGCGGCTTTTTGGTGAATTTTTGAAGAATTAACCGGTGTATAAAAATTTGCACATGTTAGGAGGCATATATGCCTGTAATTAAGATCGGTGATCGACTGGTCGGAGATGACCAACCGACCTATATCATTGCGGAAATCGGTGTCAACCACAACGGAATCCTACCATTGGCTTTGGAGTTGATCGATGTTGCTGTCTCAGCTGGGGCAGATGCAGTCAAGTTTCAAAAACGGAATTTGGAGAAACTATACGCAAGAAAATATTTAGACAACGCCAATTCGGGCGAAAAGACACTCCGTTACCTTCTTCCGATATTGCAACAGGTAGAACTGCCTGATTCGGACTATGAAAAAATTTTGGATTACTGTTGGCAGAAAGGCATTACATTCATGTCCTCAGCATTTGATGTAGATAGTGCCGATTTTCTGGAAGCATTGGGAGTGCCGGCATACAAGGTTGCCTCGGCTGACTTGACAAATCTTCCTCTCTTGGATCATCTGGTAAAGAAGGAGAAACCGTTGATCCTCTCAACAGGAATGTCCAGGATGGATGAAGTTGAAGTCACGGTAAATTTCCTCAAGCAACGTGGAGCTTCATTTGCGTTGTTGCACTGCAACAGCACATATCCCGCGGCTTTTGAGGACATAAACCTGCGCTTCATGGAGCGTCTGCGTGAGTTTGGTGTGCCGGTAGGGTATTCAGGACATGAGCGTGGGATTGCTGTGTCCACGGTTGCCTCTGCATTAGGCGCTGCCATTATTGAACGCCACATAACCCTCGATCGCACTATGGATGGCCCCGATCATGCTGCTAGTCTGGAGCCACAGGGGTTCAATAAATTGGTGCGCGATATCCGGCAGGTTGATATGGCGCTTGGTACCGGAGAAGAGAAGTATATGTCACGTGGGGAGATTCTCAATCGCGAGGTATTGGGCAAGAGCTTAGTAGCCGCACGAGACATTCAACCCGGGGAAGTGATTAGTGCAGAAATGGTTGCTGTCAAAGGTCCCGCGTTAGGAATTTCCCCCCAACATTATCCTCAGTTGGTCAATAGGCGGGCAACCAGAGTGATCCAGGCTGATGAACCTTTCTTTGAGCGTGATTTAGGTGTCGAAGTTCAACTGGATGTCGCGCATACTCTCCCGCTGGACTGGGGGTTCACTGTGCGCTTTAGGGATTTTGAGGATTTGTTAATTTATGAACCTCGGTTATTGGAATATCATTTTACCGATCAAGACCTGGATGAACCATTTCCAATTGGAGATTTCGATTTTCAACTAGTAACCCATGCTCCAGAATTCTTTGAACGCACGCTGGTTGATTTATGCTCTTTGGATGAGAGTCAACGGCACGAATCTTTGGAATTGATCCAGAAGACAATCGATCTGACCCGGCAAATGGCGCCTCATTTTCGCGGGACACCTAAAGTTATCGTCCATCCAGGTGGGATGAGCCTGGACCACCCTTTAGAAGAAAAACAGGTTCTGTATGAGAACCTAAGACGGTCTGTCGAATCTTTGGATACTGATGGAGTAGAGATGCTCCTTGAAAACCTCCCACCACATCCGTGGTATTTTGGAGGGCAGTGGTTGACCAATGCTTTTATGGATGCATACGAGATTCGTGATTTCATCCAGCCTTTAGGTTTGAACATTTGTTTCGATACATCTCATTCTAAGTTGTACTGCACCTGGGCACATTTGAATTTCTATGAACAGGTCGCGGTGCTTTTGCCATATGTTCATCATCTACACCTTTCTGATGGCGCCGGATTAGATGGTGAGGGATTACAAATTGGCGAAGGTACTGTCGATTGGGTGCGATTTTTTAAAGTCATCGGTGCAGGTCGAAGTGGTGGATACCATGGCACGATGATCCCGGAGATCTGGCGAGGGCACCAACGAGGCGGGGAGGGGTTCTTGATCGCCATTCAACGTCTTTCTGAGGCATATTTTAAAGCTCAACAAGATGAAGCAGCTTGATGTGTGTGTTTATCCTTTGGATCACGAAACCAATTTTATTCTTGCAGAAGGCAGCTTCTGTCCCTAAAAATGGCTGACTTGAGAAACATACCTCGTCAATTGCGGATTAAGGTTGATGATTGGCATACAAATTGGCGTTTGTTACGGTTGAATCGTCAGATTAACCGCCAGGTCAAATTAAAGACCGACCAAGCACCAGTAGCTTTTTTTAACGCCTCGACTCGCCTGGTTGCTATGAGCTTGAATGCTGCCTTCTCGTATCTGGCTGCATGTGGATTGCAGGCAGCTGGGTTACCGGTAGTTAATTTTGGATGTAACGCTGGGATGAGTCGCTGTGTATTGGGTAGTGATCGCGATGAACCCTCGAAGAATCCACCTTGCCGAGAATGCACATCCCAAGCGAAGTGGATATTCTCCCATGCTCCTACGCTTTGGTTTCAATATGAGCAAGATCCAACCCTGGCAGAAGATCTTAAGTCTCTCACTGTGACAGAATTGTGCTGGTTCGAATACAAAACCTCGTGCGATCCACAGAACCGGTCGGATCAGGAGAGAGCAAAAGCGGACTTTACAATCCCTTTGGGACAATTGGTTCTACCATCCTTAAGATGGTTCTTGCGACGTCATCATCTGCAAGATGATGAGATCACCCGCTTTTTCTTCAGGGAGTTCATCCTGTCAGCATATCAGGTTGCTTTGGAATTTAATCGCTTCCTGAATGTAGTCCACCCACAAGCTGTGGTTGTCTTCAATGGATTGATGTACCCTGAGGCTGCTGCTCGTTGGGTTGCCCAACAAATGGGCATCCGGGTGATAACTCATGAAGTCGGTTTTCAGCCCTTTTCTGCATTCTTCACCGAAGGTGAGGCTACCGCTTATCCCGTTGATATTCCCGCTGAATTTGAACTGAATCCCGCACAAAACGCTCAGTTAGATAAATACCTGGAGCAGCGCTATCAAGGTAATTTCACTATGGCTGGCATCCGATTCTGGCCTCAAATGGTGGGTTTGGATGAAGCCCTCTCAAATAAAATTAAGGAATTCAAGCAAATCGTACCCGTATTCACCAACGTGATTTTCGATACCAGTCAGACACACGCAAACCCGATCTTCGATGATATGTTTGCCTGGCTTGATTCAATCCTAGAGATTATGCGCATTCATAAAGACACATATTTTATAATCCGCGCTCACCCTGATGAAATGCGATCAGGCAAGGAGAGCCGCGAGAGTGTGAAGGATTGGGCGGTTAAAAACCACCTTGAAAACTACGATAATGTACTCTTTGTCGAGCCTCATGCCTACCTTAGTTCATATGAACTGATCCAGAAAGCTAAATTTGTGATGGTCTACAATTCCTCCATCGGCTTGGAAGCAGCTTTATTGGGCGCTCCAGTTCTGTGTGGAGGCAGAGCCCGCTATACACAAATCCCCACCGTCTTTCTGCCTGACTCACAGGACTCCTTTCGGAGAACTGCAGAGGATTTCCTCAGCTCGCCAAATGCTATACCAATCCCGGAGGATTTTCAAAGAAACGCGCGCAAGTTTCTTTACTACCAGCTTTATCGAGTATCATTCCCTTTTAGTGATTTTCTTGAAGAGTCATCGAGACCTGGTTATGTAAAATTAAAACCATTCTCATGGCACCAATTGTCGGTAGAGCGATCTCCTACGATGCTGGCTATTGTGGAAGGGATCACCCAATGTAAACCATTTGTTCTGGAGAATGACTAATCAACAACGAAAAGATTGAAATCATACCAGCAGCACTTCTGGATATCCATAGACAAAAGGTGGTGAGTTTGAGAAAAATGGCAGCCCGCTTAGGAATTGAGTTTGGCTGGCATTATCTGCTTGATCTGATCTGGGTAATCGAGCATCTTGACCAGACTCAGGGTTCGCGCATCATCGATGCTGGTGCTGGAGTGGGTATCATTCAATGGTATCTGGCTGAGGAGGGGGCTGAGGTGATCAGTGTTGACCGGCAGAGCCGGGCAGACTTACCCCTTCAATTCAGGCTGTGTTACTCTGTGAAAGGTCTGCGGGAAGATGATTTGAAGCCGTTCTATAACTGCATTATTGCTTGCTCGAGGCAAGTAACGAGCAAACTACGGGTGCTGCTGAGCACTATAAAATGTGTGCTGCGAGTAGGATTGCCCAAGCCTGCGCCAGGCCGGATTTTGATCTACAATCAAGATCTACGAAAACTGGATTATATTGAAGATAACTCCATCGATACTGTGGTTTCGATTTCTGCCCTGGAACATAACCAACGGGAAAAAATGAGTCAGGTGGTTGCTGAACTAGTGCGAACATTAAAACCAGGTGGAAAACTGTTGGCAACTGTAAATGCTTCCAAAGACCAGGATTGGTTCCACGAACCCTCCCAAGGATGGTGTTTGTCAGAAGTTTCGATCCGTGAAGTATTTGGGTTGTCGCAGTCTGCAGCGTCAAATTTCGACCAATACGCTGAACATTTCCGTGTTCTTTGCCAATGTTCTGAACTGCGGGATAACCTGGCAAAATTCTACTTTCGTTCTGGTGATAATGGAATGCCGTGGGGTAAATGGAACCCTCAATACATACCAGTTGGAGTTATGAAAGTTAAAGATCATTCATGAGCCCACCCCAACGTTGCTCGATTGTTATTCGAGCATTCAATGAAGAGAAAAATATAGAGCGGCTATTTCGAGGGATCAGTCAACAAACCTTGAAGCAGGTTGAGGTGATTCTGGTAGATTCGGGCTCAACAGATTCTACAATTGATATTGCCAATCAATTTGGGGCTAAGGTGATCTCGATCCCACCGGAAAGGTTCTCTTTTGGTTATTCGTTGAACTGTGGTATTGAAGAAGCCGCTGGTGAATTAATCGTGATAGCCAGTGCCCATGTTTACCCGCTTTACTCCGATTGGTTGGCACGCTTGCTAGCCCCATTCGAAAACTCCCAGATAGCGCTAACTTATGGAAAACAACGGGGGAGTGAAAACACTCTTTTTTCAGAACACCAGGTGTTTGCGCAGTGGTATCCAGAAGAGAGTGTTGTCGAACAACAGCATCCATTTTGTAATAACGCCAACGCTGCAATTCGCAGAGACTTGTGGAAACTACATCCATACGATGAAACGCTTTCTGGCTTGGAGGATATAGAGTGGGCAAATTATATGATAGGAGCAGGTCACGCAATTGCTTATGTGGCAGATGCTGAAGTCGTCCATATACATAATGAATCCCCAAGGAAGGTTTATAATCGCTACCGCAGAGAAGCAATGGCATTCAAGCGCATATTTCCTGAAGAGCGTTTTAGTTTTTTAGATTTTTCACGTTTGTGCTTAACCAATATTGGCAGTGATTTCTGGCACGCATTGAAGCAGGGAAAGCTCGTTAATAATTTTGCATCAATTTTCTGGTTCCGAACGATGCAGTTCTGGGGTACTTACCAGGGTTTTCAGCATCCTGGGTTACTGACGAGCCAGCTGCGTAAGACATTTTATTACCCGCGCAAGCTTAACCCTGGAGAACAAAATCACGAAAAAAGGAAAGCTAAACCGGTCATCTATAATGATGAGAGCTAAGTCTTTCCTCAATTGAATCCTGACCGCAATGGGAAATATTGAAAAATTCAAGAAAAAGAATGCTGTGATGCGACGAGTTAATTGTTTTGGAGATCGATGAAGAACATCGTTGCGTTGGTACCTATGCGCCATAAGTCTGAACGGGTGCCGGGCAAGAACTATCGCCCCCTGGCGGGCAAGCCGCTCTATCATTACATTCTCTCCACCCTTATATCATGTCCAGAAATCTCACAAGTAGTGGTGGATACTGACAGTCAAACGATCATGGCAGGTCTATCGAGATCGTTTCCGCAGGTGCTTATCCTGGAGCGGCCTGTGAACCTGCGAGGCGGTGAGGTTCCTATGAATGAAGTGCTTCTCCATGACATATACCAAATCAATGCTGACCTCTATCTGCAGACGCACAGCACGAACCCGCTCCTGAAACCGGGAACCATCTCGGCAGCTATTTCTAAATTCCGGGAAAATTATCCAATCTACGATTCGCTCTTTTCTGTAACTCGAATGCAGACTCGTCTGTATGATTCTGGTGGCCGCCCGATCAACCACAACCCATCTATCCTCTTGAGGACTCAAGATCTACCTCCCATATATGAGGAAAATTCCTGCCTTTATCTTTTCACCCGCGAAACACTGATTACCCGCAGAAACCGGCTTGGAGAACGACCAATGTTGTTTGAAATAGACGCTCGAGAAGCGTGGGATATCGACGAGGAATTGGATTTTTCCATTGTTGAGTTCCTGATGAGTAAAGGAATCGGTTAGTTCATTAGCTATGAAAACTGTTCTAATATCAGCCCCATATATTATCCCAATCCTGGATAGATTTCGCCCGGAGTTAGAGTGCCATGACCTTTCTTTGACTGTTGCAAATGTAATTGAACGTTTGGAAGAGCGGGAATTAATGTCATATGCTGGGCAGGTTGATGGTGTGATATGCGGAGACGATCAATTTACAGCCAGGGTGTTGGAGGCTTACTCTCCCAGGTTAAAAGTGATTTCGAAGTGGGGAACTGGGATCGATTCTATTGACCAAGCGGCAGCTGCGCGTTTAGGGATTTCAGTTTTAAACACTCCCAATGCATTCACCTTACCGGTTGCGGATACAGTTATGGGCTATATCCTGGCATTTGCCCGCAACCAACCGTGGATGGATCGCAGTATGAAAGCGGGTATTTGGGATAAAATTCCCAGCCGCTCGCTCAGCGAATGTACTCTGGGCGTTGTTGGGGTGGGAAATTGTGGCAAGGCAGTTCTGAAGAGAGCTAAAGCTTTCGGTATGGAGCTGTTAGGGAACGATATCATTGAAATTTCACCTGCTTTTTTGGCTGAAGTTGGTGTAGAGATGCTTCCCCTGGAAGATTTATTAGCTAGATCGGATTTTGTAAGCTTAAATTGTGACCTCAATC
>JACUUU010000145.1 GCA_014859065.1 Anaerolineales bacterium | reverse complement strand
TCGGCAGATATCAATTTCATAGTTTCTAAGGTAACACGGCCTGCATAGCTGTCTGAACCCATAGTCAAAGCAAGAGGATCGGCGATAATATTTTCAATGGGTATTCCTAATTGACTTGCGCGTTCGATGATCCGCTCTGCTACTTGCAGGCGGGCTTCCGGTGTAGCTGGAATGCCATCATCATCCATACATAGCGCGATCACACTCGCATCGTGAGCTTTGACTAACGGGAGCACTGCGTCAAGAGATTTCTTTTCACCGTTTACTGAGTTTACTAAAGGTTTACCTTCATAAACCATGAGGGCTGCTTCTAATGCGCGCGGATTGGCAGTATCGATACATAAAGGGACTTGCGTGATTTCCATCACTGTTTTGAGAACCTGTGTTAAAAGGCTAGGCTCATCTGCTCCAGGAACACCAGCATTTACATCCAGAATATCTGCCCCAGCTTCAACCTGACTGATGGCATCCATACGGACTGTATCAAAGTCGCCAGATTGTAGGGCTGCAAGCACCCTTTTGCGACCGGTTGGATTTATGCGCTCACCAATGATGACGGTTGGTTTATCACGATTGATGTGAACCTCTCTGGTCTTCGATGAAATAATGGTTGTCAAATTTTCTGTCATGAATCACCTGGTAGAAAGATTGGGTTAATTAGTCAGATTCGATAATCTAACCTTTTTTAAGACAAACGCGAATCTCCTGAAGTAAACCAGGGAGCAATATATCAGGTTGGGATATATTTGTCAACAAATCTCCTCTGCGATGGAATGAAAGTATGAATGGTTATACTTTATCAGAAATGAGCATTTTTTATTTCCAGAATTGGGGAAGGTATTCTCTATATGCCTTGAGATAGTCGTCGAGAATGTGCCTGGCTATATCCAGATCAGTGATGACCGGGTCTAATAGTAGGCATTGAAGAGCTTTGTGACGATCAGCATGAATAGCTGCATCCACGCATAGGCGAGTAATGGTTATCTCACGACGGCATAATTCCGCGATGGGTTCTGGCAGAGCACCCACTTCAACCCCATGAACGCCGGAATGGTTGACATTGGCGGGAATTTCCACGACTGCACCAGGAGGGAGGTTCGAGATATAGTGTTTGTTTGGGATGTTGACAGCCAAGTGAGGATGCTCGCCACCTCCCAGAACGTGCTCGATTATTTCAATTGCGCCTTCACTTTCAGCATCAAACAGGTGGTCGATTGAGTGGTGTCCAGTGATTAACTTTTCGATCTCGTTATAAGAATTAATTCGGGATTTTTCCCACAGGTCCCATTGATAAAGAATGAGGTTGAATTTCTGCCAGGGTTTGGTGTGGGGATCAGTTACCCAAGGGAGATATTCGGATAAGTGTTCATCTCCTGCGATAGGAAATAAGCCAAAAATATCAAAGAGTTGGCGGGTTAAAGGCTCGAAAGTTGGATCAAAGTCCCTCCAACGGTTCAGTAAGAGTGGATAAAGGTCTTCACCAGTGTGTTTATTGCGTATAGACAACATCCAACTGAAATGATTGAGACCAGCAGCGGTGATTTCAAGACTATCGAGGGCTTGACGAGCAACAAAGCGTTTGATAGGTATTGATGAAGGAGTGGCAGATGTTGATGTGAATCCTTCTGGAACGTCCAAGCCTAGGTCCTTAGACAAAACTTTTCCGATAGTTGCACAACCGACCAGAATTTGGTGGCAGAGACCAACAACCTTTATGGAGCTGTAACGTGTTACTGCGTCACATATACGCATCAATGGATTTGTGTAATTTATTAGCCATGCATCCGGGCTGAAGCGTTCCATCTGCCGTACGATTTCCATAACGGGACCAATATTACGGATTGCGTGAGCGAATCCACCTGGTCCACCATTTTCAGCATAGGGTTGGCGAACACCATATTTTAATGGGATTTGAAAATCCTGTTTCCAGAGAGCTTCGCGAGGGGTTGCTTCGATAGATACGATTACAAACCCTGCACTATCCAAAGCCTCAAGATAGTTAGAGTGGGAGCTTATGGTCATTTGCGCATCCCATTCTCGATTGAGGCGATTGGCAAGATGCGATATGAGATTCAGATTTTTTGGATTGAGATCGACCAATGCCAGATGGCTGGCATGCAATATTGGGCTGCGGATAAGCGTGGATATTGTATTTACCCCGAACGAGGCACTACCAGCCCCTATGAAGGTAATTTTTGTGGGAGACATGAATAATTTTCTTACCTGAAATCAATTTGCTTGACTCTTTTTGCCATAATGATATCCGGCTTTCCAGAGCCATTCGCATCGGGGATAACACCCACGATTACAAACCCACATTTTTGATAGAATTCGTAAGGATGTCTTTTTATATTTCCGATCGCTGCAATGTGCTTGCAAGGATCAGGATAGAGGTCGATGCCAGAAATGGTGGTCATGAAATCCTCGTCATCAGTCCCAAGCATGATTGTTAGACCACCCACGTCGCGCACATTACGCTCGAATTCTTCAACGAGTACACGCCCAATACCTTTGAATTGTAAGTCAACTTTTACAACCAAGGGATGCAGCTCCCAAACATAACCATCGTATTGTTTAACACCTGCGATCCAACCAACTACTTCGTCATTTTCATCCAATGCAATAAAACTAATGCGATCTCGACCGAGAGATTCATGAACTTCTTTGAGGGCAGAAGCAATTTCTCTCCAGCTGTTTGGCCAATGCTGCTTAAAACCGTCAACCAATAAAACAGCGGCTTGGTGAATGGCATTATGGGTATCTGGATCAAGAGGGGTTATACGTATAGACATCATTCATTGAAATAATTTCATCTTCATCCAGCCACTTGTGTTATGGAAATCAGCGACAGCGCTCCCGGGAGGGACGATTTGGTCTAGAACAGCTGAGGTTTCAGGTTCAAGGCTCATATGTAGAACAGCTAATGCGTCTTCCAGCTGCGTTGGAGTACGCGGTCCAATGATTGGAGATGTCACCCCAGGTTGATCTTTTAGCCACAATAGCGCTAGCTGAGATGGAGTCATATTTAGGTCAGTGGCTACCCTGCTGATTTCAGCTGCTTTATGGAGAGCAATTTTATTTACTCTATCTGCTGCCCAGGTACCGATGCGAGCTGCGCGTGAATCCTGGGGAAAATCACCAGAGGTCTTGTATCTCCCCGCCAGCATCCCCATTGCAAGTGGGGACCAGGGTATCAATCCCAGTTTATAGCGCTGGGCAAATGGAATAAGTTCATTTTCAATGCGGCGATCGAGCAAATTGTATGGAGGCTGCTCAGTGACAAATCGTGCTAAGCCATAACGTTCACTAATTGAAATTGCTTCCATTACCATCCAGGCTGGGAACGTTGAACTACCAATGTAGCGAATTTTTCCTTGATGGACAAGATCGTCTAGAGTTCTAAGGGTTTCGTCTTGAGGTATCTCAAATACAGGCCTATGGATTTGATAAAGGTCAATCCAATCAGTTTTTAGCCGTCTTAGAGAGTCATCGATAGCTTTTAGAATATGGCGACGGGAATTGCCAGAATCGTTTGGGTCATCGGATTGGGGAAAATGGACTTTGGTAGCCAATATAACATGTTCGCGACGTCCATTGGAAAGGGCTGCCCCGACAACTCTTTCACTTTCGCCTTGAACGTACATATTGGCAGTATCCACAAAGTTTATTCCTGAATCCAGGGCTTTATGAATCATATTGATGGCATCATCTTTAGGGGTAGGGCCACCAAAATTCATACAACCAAGACAGAGTGGAGAAACTTTAATCCCAGTCCGGCCTAATAATCGATGTTCCATAATTCTCTCCTTTACCATGCAAATGCTTCTGGCGCTTCACCACCTGGCCCTGGCCAAATGTCGTTCAATTGAACCATATTGTCATCCGATAATACGATTTCCACGGATTTTATTGACCTCTCCAATTGTTCCTCAGTTCGAGGGCCAATGATTGGAGCTGTAACCGCCGGGTTATGTAGCAACCAGGCAAGGGCAATGTTGGATGGATGCTCCCCAAACTCCTTACAGAATGTTTCGTACAATTTTAACTGTTTGCGATGTTTTTCCAGCAAACGTTGGATTCGTTCTGAAGAGCGACGACCTTTTTCGATTTTTTCTAATGCACCGGCAAGTAATCCTCCACCAAGGGGACTATAAGGTATTACCCCAATGCCATTAAAGCGACAGGCAGGTAAGATTTCCATCTCAACATCTCGAGAATTTAAATTAAAAAGACACTGCTCAGAAATCAGACCAAGGAAATGGCGGGCTTTTGCAGTACACTGCGCTTGAGTGATGTGCCAACCGGCAAAATTACTACTGCCAACATATAAGATCTTGCCTTGGGCAACTAATGTCTCCATTGCTTGCCATATTTCTTCCCAAGGAGTTTCACGGTCTATGTGATGCATTTGATAAAGGTCGATACGATCAGTCTGCAATCGTTTCAAGCTGTCTTCACACGATCTAATAATATGGTATGCAGAGAGACGGCGATCATTGACCCCCTCACCCATTTTGCCGTAAACTTTGGTGGCGATGACGACTTTCTCACGCCGGCCTCCACCTAATGAGAACCAATTTCCAATTATCTTTTCGGTGATCCCTTCACCTGTTTGCCAACCATAAACATTGGCTGTATCGAAAAAGTTGATTCCGAATTCTAATGCTAGATCCATTATCTTATGGCTCTGGGGTTCATCGGTTTGAGGTCCAAAATTCATAGTTCCCAGACACATTCGACTAACTTTAAGCCCACTACGTCCTAAATTTGTATATTCCATTATTTACCTCTCTTTCACTAAAGGATTAGATGATAGTTAAAATTTTAAATTATGGAATTAAATGAAATTTTCTCTATGCTTGGTGATTATCATGAAACTGGTGATAACGTAGATTTTTCAAAGGGAAAGTTAACAATCACAGTAGACGCATCGATCAGAAGAAGAATAGAACTGGTCAGGAAAATAGATGCCTGTAATGATCCGTAATAGACGTTCTAAAAAATTATTGATATATGTTTGACTGAACACTCGATAAGTATAACATGCAGGTTGGAGATAGCTATGGTTATTTGATAACAATCAGCCCATCATACTTTCTATTTCTTGACGGGTATTACCAAGGCTGATATTCAAACTCAGAGCAGTAGCGATGATATCCGTATTGAGGGGGACAAATTTTTGTGAAGCCACTGCCTCTGAAATAGGTATCGAAATTATCTGGTCATCTCGCAAGGCAACCATTTGACCAAATTTTCTCTCAGCAACCAAGCGAACAGCCATACATCCATAGCGTGAAGCCAGTAAACGATCGAATGCGGTCGGTGACCCCCCCCTCTGGAGATGACCTAAAACAGTCACTCGAATCTCATTTTCAATTAACTGGCTGAGACCACTTTCGATTACTGCACCGATTCCGCCTAATCGGCGCATACCAGTGGAAGCATACATCTCCTGGTAAACCTGTGAGCCTCCAACGGGTTTTGCCCCCTCAGCGACAACTATGAGACTGAATTTTGCATTTTCTTGCCTCCGCTCATTGACTTTATTTGCTACTTCCTGAAGGGTGAATGGAATCTCAGGAATTAGAATGACATTAGCACCACCTGCAATCCCGGCTTTCAAGGCAATCCAGCCTGTATTTCGACCCATCACTTCTAGAATTAATACCCGGTGATGGCTTTCAGCTGTTGTTTGTAATTTGTCTAGAGCTTCCATTGCAGTGTTTAGAGCAGT
Source organism: Anaerolineales bacterium (assembly GCA_014859065.1). Classification (GTDB taxonomy): domain Bacteria; phylum Chloroflexota; class Anaerolineae; order Anaerolineales; family UBA4823; genus Kmv39. Next base: position 2,573 of record JACUUU010000145.1, on the reverse strand, counting down.
ATCAAAACCAAATGTAATTTGCGTGCCTTGAATATCGTTGTCAATAGTTTTTGGAACCCCCACAGCATGTAAACCTTTTTGGATCAGCTCATGGGTGATATGTAAAGATCCATCTCCGCCTATCACAATCAAGCCATCGATATTCAGTTCGTCTAACCTCTTGAGGACATCATCAGAACGATCAGTGATCTTTACTTCTCCATTCGGTAGAACTTCCTCGTAAGCGAAGGGGTTGGCGCGATTTGTTGTCCCTAAGATAGTTCCACCTCGAGGAAGAATTCCGCGAACATCTTCGATGCTAAGTTTTCGAACTTTACCGGGAAGAATTAAGCCTTCAAAGCCATTTTCTATCCCTAAAACATCCCATTGGTATTCTATGGTGGCTGTTTTAACGACTGCACGGATTACTGCGTTCAGACCTGCACAATCACCACCACCGGTAAGTAAAGCTATCTGGCGTTTTTGATTTGTCATCGGTCGCCTTTCTGTTCATCCGGATAAATATACCTGAGATACATTTGGGCTGCACGCTCCCAGGAAAATGTATTATGCAAGTAATCGATCCCCTGAATGAGCATTTGGTAATACTGGTTTGGATCAGATTGGTAAATGTGAACAGCATCTTTGATACCGATATACAATTCCCGGGATATTTCTGTGAACAGCCGCAGGGTAGAGCGATAAGTTATGCGATCCTGTTCTGGCTCGTTGATCTTATATTCTGAACTGGCAATCACCTTCAGGTCTGGGATTAGAGATGGGATGTTATCTCTCTCTCGGAAAAGTATGCCAGTTGGATGAGTACCTGGTGGATAATATTTTTCGGTTCGCGTCTTGACAGCTTCACTATAAGCAGCGGCTGATCTGAGAGGAATGATTTGCTGCAGAATTCCACCTGTCGCCCGACCAATACCCACTACTCCGTTCATATAGAATTCATTAGCCATACCAAATGGCTCATAAAAAGAGGGCATAATTCCAAAGGTTGCTCCTTGGAGAGCAGCGAGATATCCTTTTTGAAACAAAAAGGGTAATACGATCACATTCTCAGGATACTTCTCTGCCAATGTTCGCAGAAATCTTAAACCATCCAATCCCTCGTCACCTGGAATGGGAAAAAAGAGAAAACAAGCTTCTAATCCTTCGTTTAAGAATGTGGAGATTGCTTGATAAGCCAGGTCAAATCCTTTTTGCCTGGGATCATCTCGTCCAGCCACGATGAACCAAGGGGAATCATCACATTTGAATTTACCAATATCTCCCCAAAGCGGGTTTTCCTGGGAGGGGGACAACTGCCGCAATGCATTGAAGGCAGCTCGACGTTTACTCATTTTCCAATCTTCGAGAAGGGAAAAGTCTCCTCTTCTGGCTGACGACAAAGCAACAGGGTCGATTCCAAGGTTAGTAAAGAGACCATTATCTACACCTAACAAGCGACCTGAAAGATATTCCAACAAGTGCGGGGCCATTACTTGCGTCTGGAGGGGATCTTCCAACAGATCGGAAGCAAATTGATTTGATACTGTAAAAATAGGATCCTTAACGAAGGGTATGGTTCTCTGAAGTACAGTTTCGCCAGGGAACTTTTTGGAATAGAGCTTTAGAGAAGCCAGGTCAATATTACTGACGTGCATATCGTAGGTGTTATGGATGGTTAAATAAGCCTCATACTTAAGGATTTGTCTTAACTGTTGTAAGGAGAAAATTGCAGCTGCTGCTTCCCAATCTTGAAGCAAGAGTGTCCAGTGAGCAGAGCTATCGATTATCGATAAAGCTTTACCACTGGCTGCCCCAAAAATAAGTGCATCTCGCAATAGATGTGAATGATTTTCATCTTGGTCTTGAATTACATCGTAAGGATGGTGTATACCAGCAAAAAACCTGGTATCGTCAGGTCGAAGAAAGATCCAGGTGACCTCCTTTTCGAACAAGAGAACGTCAACAGGGAGTGTTTTATCTTCAAATAGTATCTCCATTTGCCCGATCAGCTGCATCGCTGGCAACAGTGAAGCAGTTCGATCGATGTTATGATGAAAAGGAGTAATAACCAGTGTTGGCAATTGAGAAGCTTGCTTGATGTAGGTGGGTAGGTATTTCATAACAGCTGAAATTCCACCTCCAGGAGCAAAGGGGCTTTCATAGGTTAGAATTGCAATTATTTTTTGCATAATTTGAGAGCACTTGGTGAGGTGGTTCGAATTTCAACTAGATTCAATGATTGAATTCTGGATTTCAAACAATTGCTTAATACCTTCTTTTGCGAGATTCAGTAGTTCTTCCATTGATTGGTAAGAAAAAGGTTTTTTTTCTGCGGAAGCCTGTACTTCGATAAAATCACCTTTTGAAGTCATGACAATATTTGCGTCCACCTCAGCTGCAGCATCTTCCTGATAACACAAATCCAGAAGAGGTTGATCGTCCAGAATGCCTACACTAACTGCTGCGACCTGAGTGACAAGGGGATCTTCTTGAAGAATCCCATTCCGAACCAGTTTCTTCAAAGCTATTGCAAGGGCAACGAAGCCAGCGGTTATGGCAGCTGTGCGGGTGCCTCCATCAGCCTGCAAAACGTC
>JACUUU010000144.1 GCA_014859065.1 Anaerolineales bacterium | reverse complement strand
TGGAAAAAGATTATACCACCCCATGTTATAATCCCCTCTATGTTGAAGGAGCTGCAATTGGATGACATTGTCAGGCTTCGAAAACCTCACCCTTGCGGAGGTTTTGAGTGGAAGGTTATCCGTTTAGGTGCGGACATCAGATTGCAATGCCTGAAATGTGGGCGACTCGTGTTACTACCTCGCAGGCAATTATCCCGGCGGGTTAAGACTATCCTCACAAAATCCAATGATAATGCCCCAATCACCTAATTGCCCTCACATTTTATTCTTGTTTTCTGATACAGGTGGTGGGCACCGCAGCGCGGCAGAAGCAATCATCGAAGCGATTCACCTTGAATACGGGGGACATATTTCTACAGATATGGTGGACATATTCAAACAATACGCACCTCAACCTCTGAGCCGCGTGCCGGAACTCTATCCCCTTTTCGTAAGGTTCCCCCAAGCCTGGGGATTAGGGTATCGATTGAGTAATGGTCATCACCGTGCCCGGTTTATCTCCGCCAGTGCTTATCCATACGTTCGGCACAGGATTCATGCTTTAGTCAACCATCACCCCAGCAACCTGATCGTCTCCGTGCACCCCTTAGCGAATGCACCTGTTCTAAGGGCTCTGGGGAAAAGGCGACCACCATTTATCATTATGGTAACTGATCTGGTAACAACCCATGCACTGTGGTACCACCGAGGGGCTGATTTATGTTTGGTGCCCACTGATACAGCATATCAACGAGCGCTAGCATGCGGTCTTAAACCTTCACAGCTCCAGGTAGTGGGCTTACCAGTAGCGGAGCGCTTCTGCCAAATGAAAGGTAATCCCCTTGAAACACGTATTCGCCTGGGATTGCCCACAGATCAGCCCATCATTCTTCTGGTAGGCGGTGGAGAGGGGATGGGTCCGCTCGAGAAAACAGCTTTGTCCATAGAAGAAGCCAGGTTACCGGTTACTCTAGTAATCATCACCGGCAGGAATAAGGAATTAAAAAAGCGTTTGGATAGGCACGAATGGGTTATCCCCACCCTGGTTTACGGATTTGTACATGAAATGCCAGATTTCATGCAGGCAGCTGATATCCTGATCACTAAAGCGGGTCCTGGAACCATCAGTGAAGCATTTATCGCCGGATTACCCATGATACTCTACAGCCGGTTGCCAGGTCAGGAAGATGGTAATGTTACCTATGTAACCGCTCATGGCGCGGGGGTTTGGGCACCCAAGCCCGAGAAAATTGTTGCCGCTCTGCGGTATTGGCTTGAAAATCCCGAACAACGCTATAAGGCTTCAGAAGCTGCTCGCAGATTAGCGCGTCCACAAGCTGCTCGGTCAGTCGCCCATTTATTGGTTGCTCAATTGGGGGTAAAATCAGGATGAATCTGAAACCAATGCAGAAAGTTCTAATGAACGTTCCTGTACCTAACCGATTTCTTATCTGGTTAATATTCCTGGCCATCAGTCTGGCAGGCTGCAACCTTTTCTCGACAAGCCCTCAAGCAGATCCCACCATAAACGTTACCCAGGCATACCAAACTGTTGAGGCCAGACTAACTGAAGCTATTGCGCAGACACCTCAGGTAACCATCACTACACCCATTGATGAAAACGAAATAGAAACAGCTGCTGCCACAACACCAACAGTCGAAACCACTCCAATGCCTGCGATAACCCAACCAGTAACCCCATCCCCAACTGCTTTGTGCGATCACGCTGCCCCTGGTAGCCCAATTGATGTGACAATCCCTGATGATAGTCTCATCGAATCCAACCAGAAGTTCACCAAAACCTGGCGCTTGCATAATATCGGATCGTGCACCTGGGATGAATCATATGCCGTAGTCTGGTTTTCTGGGGACCCCTTAGGAGCGCAACCCAGCAACCCCTTGCAAGGGTCGGTTCCCCCGGGTGCAGTGGTAGATGTCTCTGTTGATATGGAGGCACCAGAAGAGCCGGGGACTTACCAAAGTAACTGGAAACTACGTAATTCTGCTGGTGTATTATTCGGCATTGGGCCCAACGCGGATTCATCTTTCTGGGTGCGTATCCAGGTTATCGAACCTCTAGATACTACTCCTTCACCAACACCTACAGCGACTCCGACACCAACTCCAACAGCAACTGTGAGCGCGCATGCACATGGGCACGTCACGCTGAACCTGGATGACCGGCTTGATCTTGACACTCTGCAGGTAAATAGTGGGGTTGGCGAAGATGTCGCGCTAACCAGCGGTGAGCAAATTCACCTGCTACAGCCGTTAGGAAATGCCCTCCTGGCATCCTTTGGCAACAACCAACCATCACTGCTCGAATGCCAGGAAAGCCCATTAAGTGCAGATGCGGTCATTATCGAAAATATAGAAGCGGGCACTTATGTTTGCTACCGCACAAATATGTCCCTACCTGGCTGGATGCTCATAGAGCAGTTCAACATCGACCCTGTTATCCTGGAAGTGGAAATTTACACCTGGGCAATCCCTTGAGTTTAGAGAAGCCAGCAAGGATTGCATCGTCAGTTTCATGGGTACATTATTTTTGGTCGCTACACCAATTGGGAATTTGGAAGATATCAGCACACGCGCCTTGCGAATTTTAAGCGAAGTCCAGATTATTGCAGCTGAAGATACGCGCCATTCTGCCAAGCTACTGGAAAAATACCAGATAAAAACACCAACAACAAGTTATCACGAACACAGCAAAGAGGGAAAGCTGAAACTCCTCCTGAACATCCTGGAACAAGGGGATATCGCCTTAATCACTGATGCCGGAACTCCGTCCCTCAATGACCCGGGCTACGAGCTAGTCCAAGCCGTGATAAAAGCTGGTCACAAAATCAGCCCAATACCTGGAGCGAGCGCGCCGATCGCTGCGCTAGTTGCTTCCGGATTACCTACCGATAAATTTCTTTATTTAGGCTATCTACCCAGGAAAAGCGCTGAACGCCGGCGTTTGTTGGAAGAAATCTCACACCTGCCATACACCCTGGTACTGTTAGAGACACCTCATCGCTTAATCTCCGCTTTGAAAGACTGTGGGGAAGTTTTAGGTGAGAGACAGGTTGCCATAGCCCGGGAGCTGACCAAACTTCATGAGGAGATTTTTCGAGGCACAATCCATCAAGCACTTACTCATTTCGAAACCGAAAAGCCACGCGGAGAGTTCACACTGGTCCTACGCGGTAATGTGCCCATCGAGAGAGAGTGGACACAAGAAGAGCTGCTTTCTTCTTTAAGGAAGGAGCTCAAACAGGGGAAACCGATTTCCAAAGTTTCCAGTCAAATTGCCTCTCAATCTGGTTGGCCTCGCCGGGAGGTATACAAATTGGCAAACGAGATACAATCTAACAAAAAACGAGAATAAACCAGGTGTATTGTTACTGCATAAATTGTTGTCTAAACAGACAAGTATTCCACAAATTGCAGCTACCACCTAGAATAAGGGAGAAATTTAAATGAATTTAGATGACCACAAGTCTTTTCAAGAAATCGATCGGGAAAATATGCTCGCGCATATCGATAATTTACCGGAGCAGCTGCTCTCAGCCTGGGAGCTTGGGCAGCGTATGGATTTGCCCAAGTGGACTGGCATCAAGCAGATTCTTATTGCCGGTTTAGGTGGCTCTGCTATTGGTGCCGACCTGCTTTCAGCCTATGTTGCACCACAATGTCCGGTCCCCATCATCGTCCACCGCGACTACAGCCTGCCTGCCTGGGCACACAGTGAACGAACTTTGCTGATTGCCTCCTCTCACTCAGGCAACACCGAAGAGACTTTATCAGCCTTCGAAGAGGGGGTATCGCGCGGCTGCCGCTGCCTGTCAGTAACTACCGGTGGCCAGTTAAGCACACGGGCTGAAGAAACCCAGTCGGCACTTTGGATATTCGATCATAAAGGGCAACCGCGGGCTGCAGTTGGTTACTCATTCGGCCTGCTTCTTAGTGCTCTCTCCAGGTTGAAATTAATCCCCAATCAAACCATGCAGGTCGAAGGAGCTGTCGATGCCATGCGTAAACAGCAGCCTCAATTGAGCGCAGACAATCCAGCTGCGTTAAACCCGGCCAAACGTATGGCTGGTCAGCTGGTTGGGCGGTGGGTAACCATCATCGGCTCTGGCATGCTGGCGCCTGTAGCCCGACGTTGGAAGGGACAAATTAATGAACTCGCTAAAGCATGGGCGCATTTCGATGTCATCCCAGAAAACAATCACAATACAGTTGCAGGTATTGTCAATCCCGAGGAGATTTTTGCACCCAGCATGGTGCTTTTCCTGCGCGCCCCATCCTACCACCCGCGCAATACCTTGAGGACTGACATCACAAAACGTCTGTTCATGCTCGAAGGGTTGAATACCGATTTTGTGGATGCCCAGGGGAAGTCACCAATGGACCATCTTTGGACTGTCCTGCATCTAGGCGATTACAGCGCGTATTACCTGGCAATGGCTTATGGCGTCGATCCCACCCCCGTAGAGACCATCCAAGGATTGAAATCTGAACTGGCAGATTCAGATCAGGCGTAAATATAGCAAACCCAAAAGCAAGCCAATTACCATACCGGCAACAACATCTGAGAGGTAATGCACCCCTAAAACAACGCGCGCACCTGCGACCAAAGGCACCCAGATAACCAGCAGCAAACCCAACCATGGTGGGGCTAAGCCCACCGCCAAGGTTGCCAACAGGGCAGCTCTGACGGCGTGCCCAGACGGGAAAGAGTGAGGATCGGTATTACGATAAATCTTCCCCCACTCTCCAACTGGGCGGCTGCGTTTGACCGTGAATTTTATCGCCATGACAATGATCGCTGTTACGATTACGCTAATACCTAGTATAAGCGCCAAATTCTTCCAATACTCTGAGCCAAAACCCCACAGCAGAATTAAACCTAATAACCAGAACCAGGAATCTCCCGAATGGGCAAAAATCGCGGCGGTATTCCGCAACGATGGGGACTGTTCGACATACCGCGTCCAGTCACCCATGCTTGCATCCATTTCTGCGATCCTCCGTTTCATCCATTCACCCTTTGGGATAAGTCTCGGCGGAGTATTTCCAGCTGATGGGGCTTGTCAATATCCATACCAACTTCCGCATAGGGGCACAGCAAAGCCCGGCCGGCGATATTCAAGCGCTTACTTACCCGGGTGACACTACTTTCCAAATCTAATTTTCGCAGCAAAAGCAGCAGCAAAGTATCGTACCCCAACATAGCCGCCTGTTTTGGTGCACTTTTACGCGCCTCGAGGATACGTTCCCATACATCCTCGCGAGCTACCACAGTGCGGGCGCGGATCGCATTCATATCTCCACCACACAGTTCTAGATCTTTCAAACGAATATAGGACCTTTTTGATTCCGGAAAACGGGCCTCCATCACCTGTCTGGTGACTACGCAGTAGTAGATGTCATGATCAGACTCCTGGACCAAGTTGGCCAACCAGTCAACCATCTCTCCACGAATTGCGGGGATATCTGAAGAAACTGCTAAAACGTGATTAGCATTCTGATTTAACTCCAGAACTTTTTCAACCCCGGCGCGGATATTTGCTAACATCGCTCCGCGGTCTGGCGTGAATACCAAAGTTTTATCGCAGCTTAGCCCACTGTCTTGATCCACACCGACTACCACCACAGTATCCACATTCTTGGATTCGCTCAAAGCATCCAGAACCCATTGTGCCATAGGCTTACCGGCGATCTCCAGAAGTGCTTTTGGCCCTCCCTGGGTCAATTCGTAGAGTGGTTCACCTGGTTTTGGAATTCCACCTGCTGTAAGGATTGCGTCCATTTCAGTTTAACTCCATCAACTGCGGTTCAATACCGAGTTCATTTAAAAGTACATTAAGTTCTTCCTGGCTCAGTTTTCGTTTTTTACCGGAAATGGCAATCAGGGCAGCTTCCAGGACGTTAGCCCCGAATGACCGCCCATCCATCACTGGCGTAGTCGTAATCATGTATTTTATTCCAGCTGAGCGGAAAAGGGCTTTATCGTCTTCAGTAGTCGTATTGGTGACAATTACTTTGTCAACCAATAGTTCTGGCATATGACGTTTCAGGTAGTGGCAATCTCCAGCTATGACCTTTGCCCAGTGGTAGTATTTGCCCCATTTGGGATCACGGATTTCCTGTTTCTCTCCAGTAGGATAAACCCATTTAAAAGGAAGACGACCGGCGACAGGCATCATCAATGCAGCAACAATTTTGAGAGCCCGCTCACTCCTCAGTGGGATCGGCAGACCTAATCCGAACATGAAATCACCAAAGATACAGTCAAAACCACCATTTAAAAAGGACTGGGTCATTCCCCAGCGGTCTACTCCTAAGGTGATGAATGCTTTCTTTTCTATAAGGTAATCGCCTATCACGGACTGCATAAAAGGGACTACCCGGTTTTCGAGCGTGTTCTTGATGCCAGCTCCATCAACAACCGGCGTTTGACGCACATACCTGATCATTGGCTGGACGGTATAAAGCGGATACCATTTACGGTCAACCAGCACTCCCAGATCAGCGCCGCCTACACCAAAGGCATCCACTTTCCCATCCAGCTCTCGAAAAAGCTGGGCTGCTTTTTCCATATCCCCATCGGTACCTATACGCTCGAGGCGTACATCCTGGCCTAATAATTGGATTTCTATGGCTTTATCGCGTTTCGATGTGCCAATACTTATACTGACAGCACGTTTCATGGGAAATCTTCTCCTCAATTATTAACCCAAATAGGTGAGATGTCTCACTTCTAAGAATCATGGAAATATGCCTTGCCTAGCTGGATAGGTCGCCAGACTACCTCACATTCCCATTGGTACCCTTCGAGTATACCCCTAAGTTTCAAAAAGGATAACCCTCTTTTACAAACTCCGATTGATTCAAGGTCCATACCAGCCTGACTGTTAGGTTTTAAGAAATGTTCGACAGCAGTTTATATGGCACTGGATAAGGAGTATAATTTCTTTGGCAGGCTTACGAAAACCATATCCATCGGTGGGTATCACCCATTTAAAGCACCGCTTGCCTGCGAGGTCATAGCAGTCAATCTTTTGCCAGGAGGAAACTTGTGAATCTACCATTTAACGCTTATTTCCAGGGGAAAATCGTTCCCTATTCTGAAGCAAAAATCGGTGTATTAACGCACGCGCTCAATTATGGCACTGCCGCTTTTGGAGGCATCCGCGCATATTGGAACGCTGATATTGAGCAACTGTTCATATTTCGACCTCACGACCATTACCGCCGGTTTATAAACTCAGCGCGTTTATTGTGCATAGACCTGGATGATACACCAGAAAGCCTGACCCAATCGACTGTAGAATTACTGCGTGCAGACAATTACCACCGAGATGTGTACATCCGTCCTTTGGCATATAAATCAGATGAACTTATTGGTGTCAGACTGCATGATTTGAACTATGCGATCAGCATCGTGGCAATTCCTTTCGACCGTTATATTAAAAACGATACCAGCGCACATGTAACTGTATCCTCATGGAGACGCGTGGACGACAATGTTATCCCCGCGCGCGGTAAGATAAGCGGAGCTTACGTAAACTCTGCCCTGATAAAAACCGATGCAGCCAGAGCTGGATTTGATGAAGCTTTGGTACTTACCCAGGAAGGGCATGTATCCGAAGGATCGGCTATGAATATCTTCATAGTCAAAGAAGGTATCCTCGTTACCCCACCAGTCACTGAAAATATCCTGGAAGGGATCACTCGCAAAAGCGTGATTGAACTTGCTCGACAGGAATTAAACCTGGAGGTCGTAGAAAGACCAGTTGACCGAACTGAGATCTACTTGTGTGACGAAATCTTTCTTACCGGAACCGCTGCCCAGGTAACCTCGGTAACCAAAGTCGATCATCGCGAGATCGGGAATGGTGTGATGGGACCGATCACCTCAGGACTTCGCTCTCTATTAGGAGACGTGATGCGTGGGAAGGTTGCGAAATACCGCCAGTGGAACACTCCGGTTTACGCAGATGAAACTCAGACAAAGGCATTCGAAGCTGCCGCAGCCAGCAACCCAAAGTAAATGGTCGAACAACTTAGGGTTATCCCTTAATCACGATATAGATAAGTTGGAAATTTATACCACCTAACACCTGGACGCACAGGCTGAGCACAGGAAAAAGCTCCAGTCTCAAGAAATTCCCCAAACATCCGAGACTCCCTTTGGAAAAAGGGTGTTAAGCAGTGCTCGAGGTGCATCACCCTCAATCCAGCAATCAGGAAACGCAAACTCCAGGTCTTCCACAGATCGCAATTTTCCACTTTCTGTCGTTCAGATTGCTTATCAAAGCGAATTATCGAAAATTAAGACGGGGCCATGCCAATTGGCGT
>JACUUU010000143.1 GCA_014859065.1 Anaerolineales bacterium | reverse complement strand
GCCGTGGTAATGCTCTTCGGTGTAAGTCATGCTGGCGTTCTTGCCCACGCGGATGTCGGCCTGCATATGGTGCTGCACGTTGACCGCATTGGGAAAGGAGCAATGTGCCAGGAACTGCACCTGCGCAGCATCGCCGATTTCGTATTCAGCCTGAATCTCCTGCAGCCCTTCAGCTGGGAGCAACCCAAAACACAGGTGCACCGGTTTATCCACTTTCACGCCGGCTTCAACTGAGATGCGCGCTTTCACCCCGTTTTCCAGCGGCTCTGCCTCGAAATGTAATCCCGGAATTTCGTGTGCCACCAGGACTTTGTTAGCGCTAACCACCAGCGTCGCCACATCGGGCATATCGACCACCTTTGAATCCCCACCTGCCTGCTGGTAAGCGTCCAGCATATCAGCCAGTTCCCCCGACCATGCCGGCGCGCGGCTGGTTAGATGTTTAGTGCGGGTCGTTTCAGCCATCGTTGCCTGCCTCACCGGGCACAAAACGGCCCATCCCATTGCTTGCCAGGGCTGCCCGCACTTCGGGCTTGGTGACGTCCCAGGGCTGCGACCCCAAAGATTCGAGATGGGGCATGCAGCGCGTGGAGAAGTAGCGGCGCGCCTCTTGGGGTTTGCCGCTGAAAATGATCGTCCCGGCACACATCAGCGAGGCGACGTCAGCCATCTCAACGATCTCATCGCTGTGGGTGATCAAGAGCACTGCCGAGCCTTCCAGCGCCATGCGGCGGATCAGCATGGCAATATCGCCAACGGAAAGCACATCGATGCCCGAGTCAGGCTCGTCCAGGATAGCTAAACGCGGCTGCATGGCGTAAACCGAGGCTAACTCAACCCGTTTGCGTTCGCCCCCGGAGAGCGTCTTATCGGCAGCCCGGTAGCCGTAATACTTCGCCGGCAGTGATACCGCTTCCAACGTGGTAGCTACCATCTGGCGGCTGGCTTGTTCCTGCCCCAGACCGACATATTTGCCGATCGGGATGCCCTCGAAGCGAGCTGGCTCCTGCCATGCCAGCGTGATACCCAGTTTCGCTCGCTCGGTAATCGACAAATCCGCCAGGTCCTGACCATCGAACAGGATACGTCCTGAATCGGGGGTGTATCCTTCACAACCCATGATGGTGTAAGCCAGGGAGGATTTGCCCGAGCCATTCAAGCCGAGCAAGACGTGCACTTCGCCCGGGTTCAATTCCAGGTTGACACCTTGCAGGATGGTGCGATCATCGCGCCGCAGCCATAAGTCTTCAATGCGTAAGAGTGGTTCCTTCATTTTATTTGCAGCTTATTGTTCCTTTTTATTAATTATATTCCTAAACTTGAATGTACTATAGTGACAAATATCCTCTTTTAAGATGAAATTCTTACTACAGGTAAAAGAAATCACGTTCGAAGAACTATCAAATTCACCCCCAAGAAAACCTTAGATCTTCAATTTATCGCGGAACTTCTTGCGAAAAGCTGCCAGTTTAGGGGAGATGACCATCTGGCAGTAGGGCTTATTGGGATTGCGTTCGTAATAGTCCTGGTGGTAGTCCTCGGCGGGGAAGAACTCCTCCAGCGGGACAACCTCAGTGACGATCGAGCTGGTCCAGATGCGGGCAGCCTCCAGCTCGGCGATGGCGCGCTCGGCTTGCTCATGCTGCTCCTGGTCGTGGGTAAAGATTGCCGAGCGGTATTGGGTGCCAATGTCATTGCCCTGGCGGTTGAGCGTGGTCGGGTCGTGGATGCTGAAGAAAACCTCTATAATCTCTCGATAGCTGATCTGATGTGGGTTGTAGGTGATCTGCACCGCTTCGGCATGCCCGGTGGTGCCTGAGCAAACCTGCTCGTAGGTTGGGTCGGGGGTATCGCCGCCCGTGTATCCCGAAACTACCTGCTCTACACCTACCAACTGCTTGTATACCGCCTCCAGGCACCAGAAGCACCCGCCTGCCAGTGTTGCTACTGCTTTATCCTGATTAGATGTCATAATTATTTCCCTTGTTGCGTATCATTATAACCTAATCAGTTATTCTCCAACGGTTGTTAGAGCAGCGTCTGATTCAATCAAACCTGCTGAAGCAGGTTCGAATCCCCCTCGCGAAGCTTTGTTACGCCGCCCCACCTGAAAAAGAACACAAAACGTTTAAACGTTCCAAACTTTAAACGTTCAAACACCTCCCCATATGTCGTCGCGAACGAAGTGAAGTGATCTCCCTCACCGCCACCGCATAAATTCGGTGTCTACCCAAACCAAACCTACTGAAGCAGGTTCGAATCCCCCTCGCGAAGCTTTGTTACGCCGCCCACGCCTTGATAAGGGGGGAAAATGTTCCAAAGTTATAACGCTCTAACGCATTCCGCAATCCATTGAACCGCTGATTCACTGATAGAACCATGAATCCCCAGACTCTTCAGTGCATTCAGCTTTTTGAATCAGCGATTCAGTGGTTCAACCCCCTGTCGTACTGAATACTTCACTCGTAGGAGGTATTTCCATAATCGCCAGAAAAGTCTGTTTTACGTTGGATGGAAATTAACCACCAAGATCACCAAGCAAACAAAGATTTTTAAATAATTGCCAAGCATCTTATAGCCTCGCCCATTTTTATAGTTTCGAATTAAGAAAACCGCAGAGTCCCAGAGACCACAGAGAATAAATAATGGGGGAAAACCACAATGCCCGTCACGGATATCAAGCGGACAGAGAGCGTCCTAGAGATAAACGGAATATTGGGTAGCGGAGGGTAGGGGCGACCTGGCAGGTCTCCCTTATTTCGGAAAGTGGATGGAAAGTTACAAGTTGCATACGCCGTGTACAATGTCCAGCCGCACAATGGGCGCCTATCTTTGCATAACTATTTTCAAGGTATGGGGTTACTACTTGAAATATTTGTATGGAGTTATGTTATGAATGGTGTAAATCTAAGCATCAACCGCGAGGGGATTGGCATCCTCAAGATCGATCGCCCCAGTGTGCGCAATGCGCTAAATTGGGCGGCCATGAACGCATTTGCCTCCGCCATCGAGGCCGCACACCGCAGCCGTAAGCTCAAGACATTGATCCTCACCGGAGCAGGCTCTTCATTCGTTTCCGGCGGTGATCTATCCGAGCTGGTGCATTATCCACACCGTGAAGATGGGCTGCGCCTGGCAACCATCATGGGTGATGCGCTCAAACGCTTGGAAGAACTGGCTTGCCCCACCATTGCTGCCATTAACGGACCTGCGCGAGGGGGCGGCGCAGAAATGGCGGTCGCTTGCGATTTACGCATTATCTCTGGAGATGCAGATATCGGTTTTGTGCACGCTCGCCTGGGGATCATCACTGCCTGGGGCGGCGGACAACGACTCATGCGCCTCGTGGGTTATGCCAATGCGTTGGAATTGATGACCACAGCCAAAGTGCTCTCCGCCAAAGAAGCGGTCAGGTTAGGGTTAGCCAGCCTGATGACCCCCGTTGGACAGGCAGTGGCTGAAGCAAAGAAACTCGCGCTTGAAATAGCTGCCAATCCGCCGGCTGCTGTCCAGGCTGCTAAAAGAGCACTGCGCAACGGCTTGATGCAAGATCTAGAACAAGCGCTTAGGTCCGAACGAGAAGAATTTCCCTCCCTGTGGGACACAGATTTCCGCAGGAAGGCGGTCAAAAAGTTCTTGAATAAGTCAAAGCCGAAGAATAGCTCACATACCAAAACTCGTGCTGCACAAGAATCCCGTAAGTCGAAATCACCTAATAGGACACTGCCACAGATTGCCCTGGCAGAGCAATTTTCCCATCAAGAAATTGATAAGTGACTGGGGGACTTGGAAAAATTTTATATACTCCCCAACCACACATAATCGAATCGCTGATCCTCTGAAAAAACCATGAAACCGCAGATTCTTCAGTGCATTCAGTTTTTAAATCAGCGATTCAGTGGTTCAACCCCATGTCGTATAGAATGCTTCACTCGTAGGGCGGGTTGCAATACCCGCCAGATTCAATATTAAAGCCGTCGGGTAAATTTAAATTCCTCCCACTCCACGAATAATAAAACATATGATTCACTGATAAATCAATGATTGCACTGATCATTCAGCGCTTTCAGCGATCTTGTCAGCGATTCTGCGGTTCAATGGTTATTGAATTGCGTAGGGGGGAATTCACATAACAAGTGGTTGGGGCACAGTTTATTGCCAGCAAAGGAGCGTTTTTACGAATGATCATAGGTGTTCCTCAATGCTTTCGGAACGACACGCTGGAGGTGAGTAGGGACCGGCACTTACTACCACATGCTCATGCTCGCGTTGGATACTATCCACTCTTACCCGTAATTTGCGCTTCATCTGGCAGTGTCAAGACATAATCTCTGTACAGTTTGCGTGGCAGGAAATCCCACGGCCCTGCTGTGATGACTTTTTCCCAAACCCATCTCTAGAAGTGCCCGGCCTCCTCTGAAAAAGCCCCCATGCGTCAGGCCGGCACATTAGGTAATAAATATTCCTCAATCGAGGAGTAAGGGGGACCCTTATAGTTGGCTTCGCCGTGTTCGAACGTCTGGTTGCAAACGGAGTGCGCGGCTTGCCGTTTCAGGTCGTTCTCCACCCAGGGAAAATGCCTAAACCCCGGGTTGAAATGCCGTGACCGGCAAATGTTCTTTCCTAAAAACTTGAAGATCAAATTAATGACTGAGATCCAACGTTTCCAATCTCCACAAATCATCACCCATGTATAAAACACTACACCTGAAAATCGTGGGTTCCACTTCCCGGTCCTGATTCAGGGTTTGAACCACAGAGTTGGCTTTAAATAAGTTGGGTTCATGGTTTTGGACATTCACATCAGCCAGGATTGGGAATACAGCCTCTTCAGGATAAACCAGAATCTGGCTGATATTATACTTACACACCTCGTATGCATCGTGAGGTGTGCCAATATCCTGACTTGGTTCAGAGACTTCAACTGGGGCTGCTTCGACGAAGAAAGATAAGTAAATCAACGGCACAGCTAGCGAGAAGATCGAAACCACTAAAAGGGTAATGCCAAGATTTCTCCAGGTACGCTTCTCGAGTTTCATTTGTACCTCCTAAAAAAACCCCCGTCTGATCCCACTGCCAAACAACCAACTAATGCATGGGGCTGGTTTTTAACAGTGCCCAATATTTTGTCGATCCAATCCCTTTTATTGGAATATATAGGTTAATGTTTATCTATTTTACCATAATCCCACGAGTTGATGGTTCAAATTCATCATGAAAGTCTGTTAATATTGAAAGACTTTTGTTATATAATTAAGACCTAAATTGTATTCTTTCCTAAACCAATTAGAACATCGAAAGTGTTTAGGATTAAGCAATTTAAGCAACATCCAGACATACCTGGGAAGCATGTTCATTAAAGGATAGGCGGACAAATCACGAGAAGAGCGGGATTTATCTGCCTCGGAATTAATCGTTCAGAGCATAGAGGCATATGGCAACGACAAACAATGAGCAGGTTCGGCAAGAGATCATAAAACTCGAACGCGCCATAGCCGGTCTGGAAGCTCAACGCCAGGTCATGGGGGATGAGGTCGTTGAAACCAGCCTGATTTCCCTGCGCGAAAAACTTGCAAACCTGAGCGGGGTTCGGCAGCCTCCACAGCAGCAGCGCAAATTAGCCACCATCCTCTTCCTGGACGTAGTCAGCTCCACCCGCCTGGGACAGCACCTCGAGCCGGACGAGGTGTTGGAGTTGATGGATGGCGCTTTAAAACGCCTGGCTGCCCCAGTCGAAGCTCACGGCGGTCACGTGGCACGCTTCCAGGGCGATGGTTTTAAAGCAGTGTTTGGTTTACCCGTGGCGCACGAGAACGACCCCGAGCAGGCAGTGCGCGCCGGTTTGGAAATACTAGCCGTGGCTGCTGAGATCGCCGCCGAAATGGAAACAGAGCGCGGCATCTCGGATTTCAAGGTCAGGGTTGGGGTGAACACCGGCTTAGTAGCTTCCGGGGGAGAGACCGAAGCAGACGACACGGTCATGGGTAGAGCCGGCAACTGCGAATGAGTATGCCCGAGGAGTAATCCCGCAAGCTGCTCGGCTTGCAGGCGGATATCCGGGACGGCTATGACCTCCCACAAGATACCCTTCATCATCGATCCCATGGTGTACAGGAATTCTGAGGTTTCTCCCTGGCGCCCGATGACTTCCCCTTGAGGCTGGGCATCGATGCCCAGCCGTGCCGGGCTAGGACGCACCAATCCCCGCCTGAGCAGGTTCTTCACCAGGGGATGCTCGACGCGCTCAATATCAGACTCGGGTCCGATACAGTTGACCACCAGGGAAGCATTTACCACCTCTTCCCTAATCCCTCCTGGTGAAGAGTAATGCACTTCGATCCCCGTCTCGTTTTCTACCATGTTTCGTATGCGTCCCGGGATAATCTCCAGCTGTCCAGAGGCGCGCAGTTGCTGGATAATCAGATCGCTTTCAGGCGGTATACGGCTGCGGATGATCTCCCAATAACGGAAGAGATGGCGCAGAAAGCGGCGTTTCTCTGCCTCTGGGAGAGCGAGCCACAATGCCTGCGTGTCAGGGCGCAGCGAGTCGATCACCGAACGTATATCGATCCCCCGCCTGTCAGCCTCATCCAGATGCCTGCGCACGCTGCGGAATATTTCCAGAAGACAGGTTGAGTCTTTAATCTCTGCGTAGAATGAAGGGTAAGGCTCGAAACCCTTGTGTGCCAGCGGCAGAATGCCGCGCCTCGAAATTGACACGATGCGCCCGGCGTGGCCGCGGCGGTATAACCCCACCAACAGATCGACCATCGTCTGACCGGAACCGATAAAAACCACGCTTTCATTACCTTGCAGGGAGCTAAAGCCGCTGAATGCCCAGGGATCACGCACATAGCGTTGGCTGGTTAGAGCAGCCCGGTTGTAGATGTGCGGGTTGCGTGGTGGGAAATTTCCTAATGCCAGAACTACTTTATGTGCGGGGAAAGTGCCTTTTCCTTGAACGTAGAGCGTTGCCCTATTTTGACCCACCTCCAGGTCTATCACCTCTCCCCGAATTTGTGTGAAAGAAGCACCATTCCTGTCCGTCATTTGCGATTCTTCTAGCAGTGAAAAGACATAATCTCTGTACAGTTTACGTGGTAGGAAATCCCAAGGCCCTGCCGCGATACCTTTTTCCTTAACCCATTTCAAGAAGTGCTCAGCATCTTCAGAGAATGCGCCCATGCGACAGGCCGGCACATTTAGTAATAAATAACCCTCATTGGAGGAGTAAGCGGCACCCATATAATTGGCTTCGCCGCGTTCGAACATCTGGATTCTAACGTCGTGGGTAGCTTGGCGGAGCAGGTTCACCGCCAGCAAACGTCCCGAAAGCCCTGCTCCGATGATAGCGATGTCAGTCATATCGACCCCCTCGATAGCCGGTATATATATTTACAGACCGCCAAAACTTTCCATCCGTCATAAGTCACACCACCTTTTGCTGGCTAAGTGTTGCTGGAGGTGGTAAGAATTGCAAATTGGAAACTGGATTTCAAACCAACTAAATAAGATAATACTAATCCAATTATATTCCCTGATTCTCGTTACCGCAAGCAAAGATTTGAACGCGGTCCGAAACTCATGGATTCGAAAATCAACTTGTCGTGCGGAGTATCTGGGAATATAATCAAGATATCAACAACCTATAGAAGGTGATTAGGCCATCGGGAGGGCATGGCCTATGTCTCAGACTATTCGAGAACAGATCAATCGCATAAAGCAATCCATCTCCTCGTTGGAAGCGCAAAGAGGCGAGTTGGGTGACGAGGTAGTAGAAACCTCTATCTGCGCTCTTCGAAAGCAGCTTTCCGAGCTTGAAGATGCACTCAAAACCCCCCACCAACAACGTAAATTAGCGACCATATTATTTACCGACGTGGTCGGTTCCACGCGACTGGGGCAGCATCTCGAACCGGATGAAATCCTGGAGTTGATGGACAGAACCCTAAAGCACCTGGCGACCGCTGTCCACCAATACGGCGGTCACGTCACCCGCTTCCAAGGCGACGGGTTCAAAGCAGTCTTCGGGGTGCCCGTGGCACACGAGAACGACCCGGAAATGGCAGTGCGGGCGGGTCTGGGCATTCTGGAAATTTCTCAGGAGATCGCCACAGAATGGGAGCATCAGCACGGCATCCTGGGCTTTCTGGTGCGGGTTGGGGTAAACACTGGTCTGGTTGCCTCTGGGGGAGAGACCGAGGCGGAAGATACTATCATGGGTAGAGCGGTCAATCTGGCAGCCAGGTTGGAAAGTTCCGCCCCTGCTGGTGGACTATTTATCTCACACCACACCTATCGTCACGTGCGAGGCGTGTTTGATGTAGAGGTCATGCCG
>JACUUU010000142.1 GCA_014859065.1 Anaerolineales bacterium | reverse complement strand
TACATAATCTATCGCTTTCATACGATTGAAACAGGCAGCACAAGGAGCAATTAAATCATCACCGGACTCTTGAGCCAAAGCTAAATTACGAGCAGGTAAAGCTAAAGATAGTTTATGATCTAACGCGTGCGCTGAGGAGGCACCACAACAATTCCAATCTGGAATCTCATTAACTGCCATCTCAAGATGGCGAAAAACTGCTTGTGCAGATAACCCGTATTCCAAGCCTGTAGAATGTAGGCTGCAACCAGGGTAGTATGAGTAATTTTTATGGTTGCTCTTCACTTATCCGCTCCGTTCAATTAATTCACGCACACCTTGTCGTGCCTTAGTCATCTTTGGCAGTAACGGTACTTTTCCACGCATAAATAAGCGAATGCCGTCCCGCATATCGTTCGTTATTGGTACTTTGGATAAGACTTTAAACATGCCCAACATTGCAGCTTCATGCGAACGACCCAGATTTCCGACCACCATCATGAACAAGCGATGAAACAAATGAGCATCGCTTTCACCAATTCGATATCCCTCAGTAGCAGCAACTTGTCTCAAGGAGTCCATTATCTCTGGAATCTCGATTCCGTTTGGACATCGTGTAGAGCATGTGTAGCAACCTGCACACAACCAAATATCTTTGCTGCTCAAAACCAGATCACGTTCATCCAGTGCTACCATTTGCAGGATTAAGTCTGGTCCGTACTGCATTGCCATCAATATTGGGCAACCTGCTGAACATTTATGACAGTGGTAGCATAATTCAACTTTATGACCTGTTATTTGATAAACCATCTCTGGGAGGCTTAGATCCATATGTCCCTCAGTTAACTCTAGTAGATGTCAATCGGCCATCTGAAGATTCGGGTTTTTTATCATCTACAGCTAGTGGCAAAAAAACTACGATGCGAGTACCCTCTTCAATCTTGCTCTTGACATTCAAGCGCCCACCAAGTCGGGTAATGATATCCTTTGTAATGGTTAAACCAAGGCCAGTCCCTTCATTGACAAGCAATTTTGCGTTTGGGGCACGATAAAACTCCTCAAATAAATGCTCCATTGCGTCTTCTGGAATTCCTATGCCAGTATCCTCTACAATCACCTCACCATCATCAGCGGATTTTGAGAGCGTAATAGTCACCTCGCCACCGGATGGTGTGTATTTGATCGCATTAGATAGGAGATTATTAAAAATACGATCAATACTATCTGGAGTTGCCATAACCACTAAAGGTTCCTGGTTTGATTTATTTACCTGATTGAGGCTTAAACCTTGTTCTTTTGCCGGGATTTCAAACCGCTGGACAACTTTCCTGACTGCCTGCTCTAAATTAACAGGTTCAAGGATTTCCTTTGTTGATACATCAGTTTTCTCAGCAGCTAATTCGAGTAAATCATCAATCAAGCGTTGAAGAAATTCGAGCCTTCTGCATGCCCTGTCTAGGATGTCTTTTTGTTGAGATGAGATATCGCCAGCATAACCTGACGAGATAGTTCGCAGTAAACTTCGAGCAACACTAACCGGTGAACGCAATTCGTGCGTAACGATACGGATAAATTTACTCTTAGCAGTATCAAGTGATTCAATCGCCTGGTAAGCCAAGGCATTTTCAATTGCAATACTTCCTTGGGCTGCGATTGTTGCCAGGAAATCCTCATCTTCGCTAGAAAAACGTTCTGACTCAACCGCGTAAGCTCTCAAAATACCCATTGGCCCATCTTTTCCCATCAGAGGAGCCGACAGCATCGACTTGATGCCTTCCTTCTTTGCATCCTCAGGATATTGAATCATAGGACTATTCTGTGCATTGGGAATATTAACAATCCTTCCAGACAGCACTTCTCTTGCAAGCGGGTTGGTAATTGGGTCAACTGGACCTTTGTTCAAATATTCCTGGCTTAACCCACAAACAGATACTGGAACAAGCTGACTGCCGCTTGTATCCAAAAGACGGATTGAGCACGCGTGAACTCCCATTGCCTCAACTGTGCTCTCAACCAACCGGGTAAGAACCTCAGGTAGTTCTAAAGTAGAGCTAACTGTCCGAGCACCTTCGTTGAGGGCTTGTAATCTGACAGTCAAGCGGCGCAAGTCTTTAGTCAGCAGAATTATTTCCTCTTCCCGTTGCCGTAACCTTTCCTGTATCGATGAAACCAAATAAGCGGTAACCAGACACGTTGTTGTAAAGAAAAGGAGAACCGTAAGCACGTATAGCCCGTTTTGATACAATGGTGCTGCTAGAAAACCGACTATAGGATGATGAGGAAGTAATTCAAAGAACTCAAATGCTGTCACCCCAGAGACGAGGATAATCGCCAAGATGGCAAAGACAAATGCCGTTTTGGGAGTAAAAAATATGGCAGCAATAATGATGTGAAATACAAAGAAAAGGATAACTGGGCTTTCAATCCCTCCTGAAAAATGTATTAAAAGCACCATTGCTGCCCAATCCATTCCAACTTGCCACAGTGCCAGGCGTACAAATTTTGATTCAGATACAGACACCTTGTGATAGTGGCGCTCCACCATCAAGAAAACCAGGTTGTACCCCAAAATTGAAGCCCCAATCAGGTAAAGTGGAACAGCCGGGGCTTTTAGATTGAATACTGCCCCAACTAGAAAGGTTGAGAGTATTACTCCAACTCCCGCAAGCCAGCGGATGCGGATTAGCCAGGTTACACTAGAGACCAGTTCTGCCGCAACCAATCCTCGTCCACCACTATGCTGAATGTCAGGTGGCTCACCACCAAACTTTGCGAAAGCTGGAATAGTCATCTTTGCGAATCATTCTCCCAATAATTCACGCACTTTTTCTAACAAGTCTTCAGGTTCAACAGGTTTTTCAAGAAAGAGATCAACGGGAAGAAAATCTTGGTCAGGGGAGAATCTAAGTGGGGTCGTGCTGTGAATTGCAGTCAACATTATGATTGGTGTCTCCCGAAGATGTTTGAATTCCGAATTTGGATCAGGACTTTTCAAGTCCAGTGCAAATTGAAAACCAGCAGTAGCTGTATCCATCATTACGTCGAGTACAATTAAATCCGGTTCAACATCTTTAACCACCTCTTGACCTTGAGAGAAGCTATTAGCCTCAACGACTTCATAACCAGCAGCTTCCAAAGGTAGCTTTAAGGTAAGCCGCAAGTCAGGGTCGTCGTCAACTAACAAGATTCGTTTCTCGCTCATGCATGCCTCCAATTCTTTTTATAGCTCTTGTATTATATTTTCAACTACTTCTACCACAGCGTTTATGACAGATGGATTGATCCCTTCAAGTAGACTGGTATCAGCAGGCTCTATTCCGTAAAAGATTATCTCATCTGGAAGGAGATCCAAAGCCTGGGCAAGAGCTAGCCCGTTGGCAAGGCCTGGTTGATGCAGAGACAAAAACCCTTCTGCAGCCAAAAGGCGGACATCTTCAGGACCAAATCTCCGCCAAGTCCCGGATTCCTGTCCCATACGCATTGCATCGATTAAAATGACTCGCCCCCAACCTTCCAATTCAGATACTAAGCCAAATCCAGGTGTACCTGCATCTTTGACCTTGACGTTGGGTGGTAATTGGTTCTGCATCAACTTTTCAATAGCATAAGTGCCCAATCCATCATCCCCGTGTAGAGGATTACCAAAACCCAACACCAGGGTCATGTCGTCGCATTCGAATTCACCATGTCCAATTTGATTAACCATTTCCTTACTTTTAATTACTCAATATCCTCAATATCCATCACCTGTACCGAACAAGAAATACAGGGATCATATGCCCGAACAAGCATTTCCAGATCCATCTTGATGGCATCGTACGGTTTGGACTCAATTATTGGCATGAGAGAATGCATATCCATCTCAATATTGGCTAAGTTCTGGTTGGTTGGAATAATACAGTTAGCCCCAGTGAGCAACCCATCCTCGCCAATTTCGTAGTTATGGATAAGCAAACCGCGCGGCACCTCACACGCACCAACCCCATTTCCTGATTGCCTGCTCGGCATCGCGGGCTGCTCCGGTGACACACCTATATTCAGTAAATGGTCAATGACGTCGATAGCATCTTCAACGCAATGTACAATTTCCACAACCTGTGCAGCCGAATTCAAGTAAGGATTGACAACTAGAGGTTTGAGTCCTAATGTGTCTGCTGCAGATTTTGCACGTGGGTGTAATTGGTCATAGTTGTTGTTCAAACGGGCTAGAGCGCCTACCATGTAGGCTTCACGTAAATTCCGAGTATGTTTACCCGATGAATGCCGGACTATGAATTCGTTGGTTACATCTCGATAGTTTTCTAACGAGAACCGGGCTCCATCGGTTGTCAGGATTTCACCATCAACAAAGGCGTACTCGTTCGGATGATGAAGGGATACATATTCAGTCTCCCTTTCAAATTCCGGCCAAGGTAGAGATGCAAAAAGTTCCACAGTCGCATCAACATCCTCTCTAATATCCACCAACCGATCACGCAATCCAGCTAACTCATCTGGTTTAGCAAAGTGAGTAAAACCACCAACCGTCATGGCAATAGGATGAGTATGCCTTCCTGAAACCACAGCGCAGATATCGCCAGCCAGCTTTTTCATTTTCAAAGCTCTAAGAACCACCGAACGGTGAGTCTGAGCAAGTGGTATAACACTACCAACACCTAAAAAATCAGGTGCTACTAGCATATAGACGTGTAGGATGTGGCTATCCAATATCTCACCATGAAAAGTTAGCTTTCGAAGGTACTTTGTCTGTTCGCTTATCTCTATACCCAACGCGTTTTCAGTTGCCTGTAATGAAGTCACTGCATGGCCAGTTGCGCAAATACCACAAATGCGGCTGGTGATATGCGAAGCCTCACTATAATGGCGTCCCCGTAACATTGCCTCAAAAAAGCGCGGCGTTTCAACAATTTCAAATCGGCAATCCTGAAACTTGCCATTATCCATCTCAACGACGATGTTGCCATGGCCTTCAACGCGAGTGACATGATGGACTTCAATTCTGTTGCTCATGACCCTCCTGCCTCCGTAATAAGGTTTCCCGTACCTGGTAAGTAGTAAACATTGTGTATTTTAGAATCACCTCATCAAGTGTAAGACCATGCTCATCCAATAAATCGTGCATTGAAGTATCATTTGGATTTGAAATGAACCCTCGACATGCTTCGCACGGCTGTCCATAGCTTGGGCAGATTGCTTTACATCCTGCGCGTGTTACCAATCCTAGGCATACTTCACCTTTGTGAAACAAACATTCATTCTCTTTAAGCTTGCACTCAACACAGACCGGATAATCGGGGACAGGTAATTTTTTTCCAAGCAGTAGCGCTTTAACACAAGCGATAAATTCATCTCGATCTATTGGACAACCCGGTATCGCCCCATCGACGGGGATTACTGCTGAAATCGGACGTGCATCGTAGGTCTCGAACCAATTTGCTTTATCTCCATACACATATTGGCGGACTTCATCAAGCGGATGTAGATATTTGAGAGCATTTACCCCTGCAAGATCAGCACAAGTCCCTAAAGCTATTACCACAGAAGCCTGTTCACGAATCGATCGAAGTCGTTCCTCGTCGCTCTCCCTTGTACAGGAACCTTCAATGAAAGCAACCTGATAGTCTTCGCCCTTCTCTGACATCGCTTCGCGGAATTGGACGATTTCAACTGCCTCCAAGAGTTCAGGGTAATCTTGCAACGAATCGATCACTGTGAGCTGGCATCCCTCACAACTGGTAAAATCAAAAAAGGCTATCTTTGGTTTGCTGTTGGTAGTCATAAGGCTTCCTCCAACCCTTTGATCTCTGCGTACGAGAATGCAGGACCAGACTGGCAAGCATAAATATGGTTGATCTGGCAATGACCACACTTTCCTACACCACACTTCATGTGTCGTTCTAGAGACATCCAGATATTACCTTCTGAAATGCCCTTGCCTAGTAATTCCATGAGGACGAAGCGGTACATCACCGGTGGGCCAACAGTTATTGCAACGGTATTTCTGGGATAAACAGAGATTTGCGGGAAAAGAGTGGTGATCACACCTATATGACCTGTCCAAGATTCATCTCCGCGATCCACAGTGAGATGGAGTTCAACATCATCTCGTTCTCCCCATTCCTTCAGCTCATCTTTAAAGAGCAGCTCAGAAGGGTTACGCGCACCATAAAGAATTATCACACGGCCATACAATGCCCTTTCGTCCAATACCTGATTAATCAAGGAACGCAAAGGAGCTAAACCCAATCCGCCAGGAGCAAAAAGAATGTCTTTCCCGCGAAATTTCTCGTATGGAAAACCTCTTCCGTATGGACCCCGTATACCCATCGTGTCTCCGACTTCTAAATTGTGTAACGCACTCGTTACATCTCCTACTTTCCTTACACACATCTCGAAAGAACCATTACTGCGACTGGGAGAACTGCTGATGCTGATTGGTGCTTCACCAATTCCTAATGAAGATACTTCCACAAACTGTCCAGGACGGTGACCCAAAGAAATTCCATCAGGCAGATTCAATTTGAACACTTTTTCTAATTCAGTCAGCTGTTTTATGCTTTCCAACCTTGCGATTATCGGTGTAAAAAGCTCTTCATTGACATGGTTATGATTTTGTTTCCTAGCGACTAAATGATTTAATGCACTACTGGTTATCATGATGCACCCTCAACCTCTTGAAGTCGATACAGATCGTTCAAAACCCCGATCATCGTTATATCAACCAAACAAGCCTGACCACAACGCCCACAGCCAACACAGCCTAAGTAACCATGGGCTTCTTGGATGTATTTACCTTTGCGCATGAAGCGGTGGCGCTGTCGTAACGCCCGACTTTCGCGGAAGTTGTGTCCTCCTGCAACGGTAGCAAAGTGGTCTAACTGGCAAGAATCCCAAAGACGGACACGCTTCCCGGTTGTCAGATCTAAGTCTACTTCGTCTTTTACGTCGAAACAAAAACAAGTCGGACAAACATTCGTGCACGCTGCGCAGGATAGACAACGATCACCCAACTCAGCCCATAACGGACTTTTCATGCTCAAGCTGAGCAAAGAAGGAAGATCGCTAATATCAAAGTCTAGCCTATATGGAAACTTTGGCCATTTTTCGCTGAGAACATTGTTCAAGCGCTTCATATCTTCTTGCGAAGCTTCTGAAGTTCGCGCATATTTATCGATTAGCTGCTGACCCGCCTCGGTGCCAATATCAACACTGTAACTTTCACCTAAATCTGTAAGGTGTAAATCGTAACCTTCATCAGCAGTTAATGTCCCCATACTTTTGCAAAACGATTGGTCAGTGCATGGTTTGAGACATTCTATACTCACAATCAATGTATTCTGCCGGCGATTGGCGTAATTTGGATCAACATAACCTGTCGTATGCACTAAATCTAGTAAGTGGAATGAATGCAAATCACAGGTGTGGACTCCAACAATCACAGTCGGTTCAGTTTTATCCACCTGTTTTGCCTTACCATTCGTTCTCTGGCTGAAATTTAGTATGGGCTCCCGTGTTGGCAGCAAATACTTTTTTGGCGGAAGTATTGTCGTGTTGTAGTCCAACCTCAAGTCACCTACATCCTCAATAATTGAGAAGAGGAACCTCCCATCACTTTCCGTTGGCCCAGCCACACGGTAGTCAGGGATGAGATTGGCAACGAAATCCGCCAGGTCTTGTTTTTGGATGATCGTCAGACTCACAGCTACTCCTTGCGTATGCTTACCTTGGGTTAATTCGCTATCCCACCACGCTTCAGTCTTGATCGTGTTAAGACAACGTTTGCTCATGTCGTGCCGAAATCATCGGCGCATCAACTTAGAAATCATTGTACAGCTGCCACGGTCAGCATGCCAGCTATACATTATATTGCGTCATTGCCTATACTTTATCCTATCAAGATGACAATTACTGTGACGATACTGTTATAATTTTGTGATAAAAAGCACAATCGGAAAAATGATGTCGGATTAGTGCATATTCATCCCAGTGATCAGTCCATAACCTAATCCAGGAATCGTCTTGATGTATCTGGGAGTGGCTGGATCTGGCTCGATCTTAAATCTTAGCCTCCGCACCAGCTGTCGAAGCATATCGCGATCTCCCCCATTTGGACCCCAAACATGATCTATTATGGTATCTACCGTTAACACCTGACCAGCATTAAGTATCAGATAATCCAACAATTTGCCTTCTAATGGTGTCAACGAGATTGGTTCAGCATTCCCTATAGTGACCTCTCTTCGGCTTGGAGCCATGACAAGATCACCTGCTGCAGAAGGGGATGGTGATTGTGTTTTTCCTGCCCTACGAATAACTGCCTGCGCGCGCGCCAACATCTGACGGGGGCTGAAAGGTTTGCAGATATAATCATCGGCACCAATCTCCAATCCCCGAATAATATCATCTTCTTCCACGCGCACTGTCAGCATGATAATAGGAGTGTCTGATTCTTTACGAATCCGCCGGCATACAGAAAACCCATCCAGTTTAGGTAGGTTTACATCCAGCAAAATGATGTCGGGTTTATCTTCATCCCAACGTTGTAAAGCGGAGAGACCATCAAAAGCTTGGATTACTTGAAA
>JACUUU010000141.1 GCA_014859065.1 Anaerolineales bacterium | reverse complement strand
CCAAACACAATCCTTTCATCATTGACACAATATAGATCTACTCTAATGAAATCGAAATCTTTCCCCAAACATTCGGCGATACTGATCATCTCTGCATGCAATTTTGGCTTGGCTGTCAAGATGCCTAATGGATACTTTAAGGTGAATTCCTGTGGATGCCATTCCTTATCATAAAAAGTTCGAGAATGATCTTTGAATCTAAAATAATCAACTTGGATGAATTTGGCTTCACCATGGAAAACGTAAAATTTATAATCCACTGGGATTCCGAAGGTTTCATCATTCAACATTTCTTCGATTATCACTCTTGGTCTGATCTTCGTGTACCACCACTCATTAGTAATAGTTCCGTACTTATTTTTTAGCAATTCGATAACCGTGGTTTTCAATTTCACTTTACCGAATTGATGTTTATTTTTAATGAACGAAATGAAACCTGGCCCACTCCCATGGGTAGCTTTTATGACAAATGATTCTGGCAGTTCGTTAAAATTTATTTCTTCAACATAATCACCACAGTAATATATTTTTGATAGATTAGCATTTCCTATTTTCGCAGAAACAAACTGTCGTGCTAAATATTTATCGGCAATAGTTGCGAATTTTGGATTAGTGTCACAAATTTTTCTCCACGCCAATTTCTCGTTGAATGTACAGGGAGAGTCTAAATCCGGAACCTTATAATGTGCAAGGAAGAACCTGAAGAACTCATATCGGTATGACCCTAACATGCGATAGAAAAAATGCTTACCAAATTCGCGCAGGTTGTTTTTCATTGTCAATAACGCACCACGAATTAATTAAATCATTTTTCGTTATAAAATTGCTCGAAAAATGAGTGTATATGGAATAATTCTTTATTATGTTCTATATTAATTACATTTCGAATGAAATAATGCTATCTAAGGATCATTATTTACTAATGTATACTAAACGATTTTTTTTGAAAAAGATCCTCATATAATGCAGCGAAAGAATCAATGAACTTATCTTCTGAGAACTTCTTCTCCACATGTTTGCGAGCAGCCTGACCTAATCTAACTCGTAATTCTACGTTCTCTAGTAATTGGATAATAGTTTTTGCTAATTTATTTGGATTTGAAGGGGGGACTAACATGCCGTTTTCGCCGTGTTCTATCAATTCAATTGAACCATCTATAGCTGACGCGATCACGGCAAGTCCGGTTGACATTGCTTCTAAAAGTACATTAGGGAATCCTTCCCAACGTGATGGCAAGATAAACAAGTCGCTTATTGCCAAAATTTCAGGGATATCTTCTCTGATCCCTAAAAAATACACAACTGAATCCAATCCTAAAGATCTACTCAGAGATTGGAGGCTTTCTCGCATATCGCCGTCGCCTACAAAAATGAATCTCGCATTTTTATGATCCAATCTGACTTCTGGGATTGCTTGTAATAAAAAGTCGTAGCCTTTTTGTTTATGTAGCCGCCCTACACTAGTTATTAATATCGTTTCCTCTGAAAGCCCCATATCACGCATATATAAATTTTTTAATTGCTGGTACTCATCACGATCTCGAGGGGTAAACCTTTCTAAATCGACCCCGTTATAAATCGTGGCGAGTTTTTGAGGGCTCATTTTTTCTTTCGTTATGCAAAATTTGCGAGTGTTCTCTGAGACGGTGACCATTTTGTCTACCAAGCACGAATTTACAATCCAACGGTCTATCAAAAAAAATAATCTTGATTTGTAAACCAATGTAGCGCGTTGGGACGATACTCGAACTGGGATTCCTGCAAACCAACCGATTATTGGTCCAATGATGTTGCTGGATTCAATAAATGTCTGGAGAACATCATAGTGGCCCCCTCTCATCAGTGTGAAAAGTTTTATTAATCCTTTAACAATTGAATAAATTTTTATGAAAGGATTTTTTATTTTTTCATTTTTCATTTCGAGGTCAATAATTTGAATACCAAATTGATCCGTGAAGTGTGGTACCGAATTTCTTCTGGAATATAGGCAAACAACAAGAACATCGTAGCCTTTCCTTTGTAACCCTTTAGCCAGGCGAAGGATTGCTAATGGTGCTCCACCGATTGTCAAAATAGTCACAAGGAACAATATTCGCAGAGGTCTTCGAGAAGTAGGTGTTTTCTCCACGTTCATTCGACCACCTCTTGATAAATGTTCTCCAGATCACTCGCGTATCGTTCTATATTGAACAACTGGGTTGCTCTTTCTCTTCCCTTTCTCCCCATTTCTTCCCTCAGATCGGGATTGTCCAATAAGTTAATAATTGTATCCGCCAGAAAATGTGGGTCTAGTGAAAGTGGTGGTTGAAGATTTCCATCCCGGACCACAAAGCGTGGGTATTGCGAACCTCCCGGAGTGTGTATTTTCTTGACCGGAAGTGTAGGTTCAAGCAGCACACCAGTCTCCCCAGACTGGACTGCCTCAGGGATACCATCCACCGATGGAGCTATGACTGGTTTTTTCATCATCATTGCTTCGATGAGTGTATTTCCGAACGACTCTCGAATTGAGGTGTTAATATAAAGATCCAATCCTGCTATAAGTGAGCGAGCATCAACGCGCCAACCTGTTATTTTGAAACCATTTTGAATTTCTTTCGACTCTACTAAAGATCTCAGGAAAGTCTCTTGTGGACCGCCTCCGATCAGGATAAAAAGCACATTCTTCCTTTTTCTAATGACTATTTCGGCTGCATCCACAAATGTTCGAAAATCTTTGATCGTGTCCAATCTCCCAACACTACCGATTATTTCAGCATCCATTGGCAAGTCTAGTAGGTGTCTCACCTCTTTGACATTTGGATAATTAGGTATTTGGATGCCGTTATACAAGACACGAATCTTTGTGGATGGAATTTTATAGCGATTTTCTAGCATCAAAGCGCTAGCTTTCGAATTGGCAACCACAAGTTTCGCTCGCTGATTTGCAAGTCTATCTAACCAGGAGATAGGCGGTTGGGCTGACCAAGCTGTACCATGTTCACCAGTAATCAATTTTGGGGGATTTCGCAGGATTGTCAATGAAAGGTTTGCCCATGAGTTAGCATAGGCGTTTCGAGAATGCACTACATCTATGTGATTATTGTTGATAATTCGGGCAATGGATATCAGTTTGCCTGGATCGTAACGAAATCGACTGGTTGGTGTAAAACACTTAAATCCCTTATCCGTGATGAGCTTAATTAGGTCAGGACGAGTTGAAGTGGCAACCAAGAAATGTTCAGATTTATTGAAATGACTGTGAGACAATAAATCCATTAAGATTCGTTCTACCCCCCCCAGAGCAGTTAATGTAGCAACGTGGCAGACTTTTACTGGAATCATCTATCCAACAATCCCATGGATAATTCAGGTTTTGGTTTTACCCTAATCTTTATCATCGAAGCAAAATACACTATCATTACCCACCAGATACTGTTGCTTCTTAATAAGGTTCCTTCAGAAAAATTCAGTAAAAAAACAAATATCAAGAAAAGAATCCAGAACTGGGTATCAAGACGTTTAATAATGTAAAAATAAAATGAATATATTAATAAATAAAAGAGCAGTATTACTCCTAAAGTCAACCCAATTATTCCCAGACTCAACCATAAATCTAAGTAACCATTGTGAGCGTAACCAGGCTGCCAACCAGAAACTGCCCAAATTTGTGCGGAGGGTCCTTCCCACCCTAACCAAAATGAGTTTAATCCATATCCTAACCAGAAACGATCTACTGCTAAAGGTATAATATTCTGCCAGAGCGGGATACGGCCTGTCATGGTGGCACCCCTTTCAAGGAAGACCAGAATTGCTTCAAAATTCTCAACAAGAACCACAGCAACCAATCCACCCAAGATTAGTATTGGTGGTAAAACTATTTGTAAAGAGAGCCGGAGCATACGCAAAAAGTGAAGTAATATAAACCCGACAAGCATAACAAAAAATAGAACTAATCCCGTTGCTGAATTTGAACCAACCAACAGAAAAACCGCCAGGATTATTCCGATACCCCAAACCCAACGTTTCCATAATTTCTTATTAGTCCGCAACCATAATGTCAGCATGACTAAAAATGATAATGCTGCTTTGTTCCCCAAGGAATTTTTATGTGAGAATATACCTCGCCATGCATTCTCTCCCCGATATGTACCAATACCCCAATCTGGAATAAAAATAACCATAAAAATACTCGATATCAAACACACCAAAAGTGCCCATCCAAGTATATCGAGAAATTCATCAAAAGATAGTCGAACAGCCAGGGTCAATCCGTAGGTTGTTGTAAGCAAGATCGCTATACTTCGACGAAAGGTAAGATCTGGTACTCCGGACCAAAGAATGGATAATATAGCTAATATTGCCAATAACCAAGGTAATGGCGTTTGAATAATTCTCGATATAGCCTTTTGCGGAGATAACATCAGAAAAGGTAGTAAACCAAGATACCCCACGAGTAACATGGTACGTCTTGTTGGGTCACCCTCAACAGGATCAAAATCTCCAATAATCATGTTTCGCCAGAGCGGCAAGAATGCCTCTAACAAAAGTAGAAACATGAGAAAATGACCAATTTTTTCTAACTGGTGGACTGAAAATTTTTTCATTGAGTTTTAATTATTGTCCTAATATCAGCACCATTCTTTCTGAATGATCTAAACTCATGTTTTGCTTAAGAAATATGCAACTTGAAGAAGGTTTAGTTGGCTCCTGACTTTAAATTTTTCCAATGAAGTTAGATAATCAGAATCGAGTTCCATATAATTCTCAAAGATATGTTCAATCTCATTTCGATAATTATGAAAGGTTAATGACCAAGCTTCATCTCGATATAATCTATTCCAATCTGCCCATGACCCTTGGTTTCCTTGGATCAAACCAATCCTG
The DNA here is from genome assembly GCA_014859065.1 of Anaerolineales bacterium. Classification (GTDB taxonomy): domain Bacteria; phylum Chloroflexota; class Anaerolineae; order Anaerolineales; family UBA4823; genus Kmv39. The sequence continues at coordinate 3,780 of JACUUU010000141.1, read as the reverse complement.
TTACCAATATATTGGCTGACCATAAAAACAAATTGGACCGGTATATTTACCCACCAAGGGAAATATGGTAATCGACCATCAGAATGAAATAACCATTTACTCGGTTTTAATAATGGACGCGTAGCTTTATTGAATAAACGGCGGTTAAGTTTCCAACTGGTCGGGATAGCTGAACTTAGCTTTACGACCTCATTGCTTAAAAAAACCTCATAACTTCTGAATAATCTTCGGTTGCAATAAAGATTAGGTATAGCAACCCTCATAGTTGCAGGCCAAATGGAAAACCATTCGTGGATGGATTGCTGACGAAACCGTTTCACATTTTCAAAGTGTTGCAGACGCCGTGTGAAAAGTTCGGAAAGTAAATCTTGTCTTATATATCGATGTTTTATCGGTCTACTGCGAGTCTCACCAGGAAGGAGGATTTCTGGCAAAAAAGGGAAACGATTGTGACCCCGGATTTGTCTAGTAGATAACCCTTTAAGTAAAAAATCGGAGCCATATCCTCCTAACACTGCGGGATACGAATCCAATCCACAGGTTTTATGAAAGCCTAAAGAATGAGCGTGCATATATTGATGACCACTCCCGATTAAATTGCAAGCTTCTGGCAAAATATCCAAATAATGTGTCGGCGTTCGAGTCTGAACAAAAAAATTCATGCCATATTTCTCAGCGAGAGCCTTGGCAATTTTCCCTTCTCGGTTCATTTCATCCAAAAATATATAAGCATCACATTTCGTAGAAGATGGAAGGAGACCTGCCAAGACGCGAGTATCCTCACCGCCGCTTATAAATTGAGCTACATGATCAAATCCATTTGTGATCCGACCCATGTTTTCTTGTAGGCTCTCTCGCAAAGCTATTGCTGCTTCATTGATGTTTTCATATTGGTCTGTTTCATCAGGAACCCAATAATTCTCCAAATTATCACCAGACAACAATTTCTGTTTCTCTTTACGATATATATGTACTGTTGCTGGCTGGCATTGCCGAATCATCTTGTAAAATGTATATGGATAGATAACTACTCCATGTAAAATAAAATCAACTAATGAAATATGGTCAATCTTATTTGAACAGCCTGCAGCTAGTGCTAGTGCATCAACATGAGTTCCTAATATTAACTTATGATCATGTTTATATTGATAAACTGGAATAAACATTAGTAAATCTGTGATGCAAATAATTCTTCCATTGGATTTATTAATGATAAGCACAGCAAAAGGACCACTTAAATCTTCATCCCATTGAATGATTTCCTGCTTCCAACGTTGATATATCGCCCGAGTACCCAAATGTATGTCATCGTGGGATTTATATGAAATACTATTAAAATTTAGGACTGGACCCCCAATCACGACAACAATATCACTCTCAGTCTCAAGAGATTCAAATCCATTGTAAATATTTCTGCTAACCGCTAATGAACCCCAATCTCCATGAAACTCTTCAATTTCGGGAGGATCAGTATGATAAATAGATCTTATTAGTGTACTTAACTCACCAACAGATTTTCGAAAAGATGAGAATAAAAAATCGCTCATTTCCAACCAAAGTTCCTTCAATAGCAGTTATTTTTCCAAATGTATCAATACTCGATTGCGTCTGAGAGAGATAATAAATACATAAAGAATAAGCATAATATTAAGTCCAGCACCAACGAAACTGAATAATGTTATCGCAATGGTATCATTTGAGTAGACGAAAAAACCGATATATATTGCCACAACCCGAAATACCACTCCAACAATTTCATATAACAGAAAAAAACCTTGTATTGAAAGAACTGGGATAGCTGCCACACAAGGTCGGTTTAAGAATGCAAAGTAAAGCCAAATTGCTAGCCAGCGTGCATATTCACCAGCTTTTACCCACTCTGAACCAAATACTAAGCCAAATAATGGCGGACCAAAAACTACCACTATCCCAAATGGGATAATTCCTAACAATGCAAGGGCTGCAGTGGTTTTTATTAATGAGTTAGTAACACTTTTATTCTCTCGCGCGACTTCGGTAATATGCGGGTAAAAAACTTTACTCAATGCATCACCGATGAGCATTGAAGGTAATACAAGAACTTTTCTACCCAAAGAGTAGAAGGCTACTGCTCCAGGTCCAAAAAAACTTGCCAACATAAGCACAGGTAAATTTTGGGAAGTAGTGTTGATAAATCTCTGAGGAGTACGAAATATCGGAAAATCATAATAATTAGTTGCCAATTTAAATAAATGGATTGGATTTCTCAACTCGAATATAGATAAACCACCCGAATATTTTCTTATCTGTACTATGAATAGGAATGCAAAAATAAAATTTGCCAGAACGGTCAAAAATATCAATGTAGATGAATTTGCGTATATAAAACCAAATATTATTATTGATAAATTTAGAAGCAACGCTTGAGCAACCATAAACCTGGATGTGATATTGAAGTGTTTCGTTCGGAATAACCACTGGCGTCCGGTTTCTAAACCTGTTATGGTTAATAACATGATTGGGATAAGGATTAAAAAAGAACGGATTTCCGGGATGTTCAATAAGACTACTAAGTGATTTCCGCCTATTATCAAAAAAGCAGCTATGAGAGATACGACAAATAAGCTAGATATGAAAGATATACCTACCAAGCCCAGAGCTTCACTGTCATCCTTTGGAAGTATGATCGATATCGGATATGAGAGGGCTGTTAGTGGTGCCAACATAAAAACAAAAGCTGAAAATGTACTTAAAATTCCAAATGGTTCCGGACCATAAAGTCGAGTAATAACCGGTGCAGCAGCTAACTTGACTACTTCAGCTATTGCAGTTCCACTAGCCACAATTATGACATTTTGCACAAAGCTGTTGCTGATCAATTGTTTTGTTCTAAAAGATATAAAGGACCGTGATTTTTGGATAATCTCAACCATAGAGGGGTATTATCTTCTATACAAAATCGTAAAATTTTAGTGTAACAAGTTTATGTCTTGGTATAAGCATTAATGCTGTCATTCTACAGGACATTGAAACAGCTCTTCAATCTCTACTCCAAATTGAAAAGCCAAATCACAATATCTGTTTGCCTGTTGTATTTGATTAAAATCCAACCAAGACCAAATTATATTTCTCCATACCAAGGGATCATTTCCTGCGAGATCAAGAGCTTGAAGAAACAATTTGTCGGTCAAGTCAATATTAGATACATCCATGATGTACATAGCCCTACCAAATGATACATAAGCCCAGACGTTCCTAGGGTTTAGATCGATTGCTTTTTGATAATTGAGCATCGCCTGTTCATGTTTATTTTGGCTTGTTTGGGACCGAGCTAGAAACCGATATGCCTCTGATAATGATCCAATGTTGTTATGGCTTTCAGGATGAATCTCAATGGCTTTCTGAAGTATTTCTTCTGCAAGCTGCCAATCATCTCTATCGGACAGTAATCTTCCATAGCGGTACCATGCAAGAAATCGATCCATCTCGCTGAACCAACCCGAGTCAATTTCAACTGCTTTCGCTAAAGCATTCTTAGCCCGCTCACCATCCTGGATGGCAGTCCAATACAAGTATTCGGTATAGATAATTGTACTGTGTAAATCCATACCTAAATTCTGTGCTCTTTGGTACCATGCTGCTGCCTCTAGAAATTTCCCGTTATGGCGTGCTGTTTCACCTTTTTGGGAAAAATAAAAATTGTCTAACTTACCTTCTTTCCAAGCATTTACAGCACTATATCCCTCAGAACAATCTCCAAAAGGAGGGCAGAGTTTTTCGAATGCAAAACCTAATTCCAGA
>JACUUU010000469.1 GCA_014859065.1 Anaerolineales bacterium | reverse complement strand
AGTGGTTACTTATGAAGTCGTGAGTCGCTAATAAAAAACCGCCTGTCCCGCAAGCCGGGTCGCAGATGGTCTTGCCAGGCTCAGGAGCCATCACGTCCACGATGGCCTTGATCAGCGGGCGCGGGGTAAAGTATTGCCCCGCACCGGATTTGGTGTCCTGAGCGTTCTTCTCCAGCAAGCCTTCGTAGATTTCGCCCTTGATATCGATATCCAGACCGATCCAGGTCTCGCTGTCGATCAGTTCCACCAACCTTTTGAGCTTGGCTGGGTCTTGGATCTTATTCTGCGCTTTACGGAAGATAACCGGTATTAACCCAGCTCCCTGTCCCAGGGTTTGCAGGATATTGCGGTATTGTACTTCTAAATCATCGCCATCCAGGCCCCGCAGGCTGTTCCAGTTAATTTCGTCTTGGATGGCGCTGGCCTTGCCCACTATGTGGACATTTTCATTGTCCATTTTCAGGAATAGTAAATATGTGAGCTGCTCGACGTAATCGCCATAGGACATGCCGTCATCGCGCAATACGTGGCAATAATTCCACAGTCGCTGCACAATGTTAGATGACGATGGGTTGGTCATATAATTACCTCAAACTTGGAAGGATTTTCAGTGTCGTTTTCCAAATCAATGGGATTGTTGTGAATGTAAGCTTGTATAGTTTCCAATTCCACTTCATTCCTGATGATGTGTTTATAATAATTGCGTTGCCAGATTGGTGTTCCGAAACAATCACACATGGCGTTGATCTGTTTTGCTTAGACGGTTTTAAATTGCCCGATAATCGCGTCACGGGATTTCGAGATCAACGTGGTAGCTTTCTTGTGCGCATTGGCCTCAATGATTTTTGATCCTTTTGTAGAGGCGACCTGCTAGGTTGACCTTACAATAAAACATTATCGCGACACTAACCTCCCCTCAAATGCACATTTGAGTATAGCCTGCTTTAAACGCACCGCCCGTTTTAACCCAGCATCAACAGTTTCTTCAATTTGTACTGCTACTGACAATCGTTGTTCAATCTCAGCAACAATTTGATGTTGAACAGCAAGTGAGGGAAGAGGAATTCTTCTTTTTCGAAGTACGCTTCCCGTGATAGCATTAAACGTTGTACCTGTAGTTTCCCATGTGTTCTCTATATGACGTAAATAGTAAAGAAAATATTTACTGGGCATTTCGCTTTTCGGTCGAATTGCGGCTAAACCACGGCCAATACATGAATCTTCTTGACATAAATTAGTAGGTCCAACAGGTGCACGAACAGAGATTAGAATATCATTTTCCTGAGCTATTTTCTTTGGTTTAGAACACCACTTTACAGGTGCCGGATATATTTCACCAAATTCTGCCTTTCCTTGATAGAAGGGAAGGCCAATTTCTTCGGTATTATACGTTTCAGATGGTGGTGACTGCCCTAGAATAATTTCACATGCTTCATCTAAAGACCTTAAATTCCAATCTGCACGAATATGCTCGTTGCAATCTTTGGATTGCTTATTAATCAATTTTC
>JACUUU010000468.1 GCA_014859065.1 Anaerolineales bacterium | reverse complement strand
CGTGGGTGGGATAATCTATATAATTCGGATACATGATATTTTATGATCAGATATCTTATGAATTCCCTGGACAAAGCTTAAAGTGTTCCGTCCAAATCACTTTACATCTAAAGAATCACTTTAGACGGAACACTAAGCCATGCCATTCGCGCAGCAAATGATAGGTAGGAGAGGTCAACAGGCGGCACTCTTCCACAGCTTCACGCCATTCGTCTCGCCGAACTTCAGCAATTGTGTCCTCTCGAGGTAGTAAGCCAAAGTCCCAGGCTGAACACAAGCGCGCCAGAAAGTCGATCCTATCAGCCAGGTTGCATAATCCGGTGGGAGGATCAACGTCAGGGTACAGGGTGCCATCAATCCAGCCAGGGCAACCTTTACTCATCAGATGTCAGCCGCTCCCAAGAAAACGTTTTTGAACCAGGCACGTAACTTTTCAGCTGCCTGACGATCTGATTCATCACTAATTTGCTCCAAAGGACGGTGCTGTTCAATACGATATTAAAACAGGTCGTTTTGGTTGCATAATAACCTTTATAAGGCTTTTTTATCTGGAGTGCTTCAACGAATTTACTTGTGGCATTGTCGAGCCTATTCAAGATTTTGAGGGTGCATTTAATATCGAGCGCCAACGTCCGCCCAATGATATAATCCCACAACCGAGAGGTTTTAATGAGCATTCCATCGTTTGGCAGTAATACAGCTCCTGACCATGAGGCTCAGCCGCGGCAAAGGTGGCATGTGACCGTCTTCATTTTGGGTGCGCTGATTGGGGTTTCGTTGACGATCGCGCTCAGCTATGTCACTTACTGGTATTTCATCAGCGGGCGCGCCACTGGTGGCCGGGAGGCTGTCGAGTTAACCGAGGCAGCAGCCTGTGAAGGTCCGTACTTGGTCCTGCTCGAGCAGCTCTTCATGGTTCAAGAAATCCCTTCCTCCTCAGGTAATCCTGCCGATATTTTGAGCGGTGAGCAGGGAGTTGCTTACCTGCTCTACAGCCAGAACGGTCGCTACACCTTTGGTCTCACTTACCCACAAGAATTAAAAGCATTTGTGGACAACCTGGAGATAGGTGCTTCAGCCCATCTGCAGAGAGCGGACTGTTCAGTGGAAACGCTGTCACTCCTGGCAGTAGAACACCTCCTGCTGGGAGGACTGAGCGGGAGATTTGGAGATCCAGCTGGTGCGATCCTCTTCGTCCTGGCAGACCCGGCGGTCGAGATCTCCCCGGAGGAAGAGCCCATCGAGCCAGTCCTGATAACGGATACACCCACGCCCACACAGACGCATACACCTACAATCACGCCTACCCCCACAATTACACCTACATCCACACTCACAGCGACGAGCACAATGACCGGCAGCCCTGAACCAACCGAAACAGAGACCGCCACCCCTTCAGAGACCATCACCCCCAACGGCACCCCCACAGCCACTGGCACCCTCCAGCCCACTGATGCAGTCCCCTGAGATGCTTTTGACGATGGATTCATGCCGAACACACTAGATATGCAA
>JACUUU010000140.1 GCA_014859065.1 Anaerolineales bacterium | reverse complement strand
ATATCGAAAAACCTGAATTCACCGCCTTGTATGAACAGATTATCGAACGATCTGGTCACACGAAAGGGGCTGTACTACCCACTGCTCGGAGCCACTGATGAAACATGCTAATCACATTGACCGTCTTGAAATTCGCCTGGCTGGTGAAGGTGGACAGGGGATGATCCTTGCGGGTATCATCTTAGCTGAAGCAGCTGCTGTTTATGATAATAAGACCGCCGTCCAAACCCAGAGCTATGGTCCCGAAGCCCGCGGTGGTGCCAGTAAAGCAGAGGTGATTATCTCAAATGGGGAAATCGATTTTCCCGAGATCATCGCTGCCGACGTTCTGGTGGCTATGAGCCAGGAAGCCTGCGATAAATATTCCCCCGGTCTTAAAGATGACGGACTGCTGATCGTCGACTCCGAAAAAGTCGGACGGGTCACATACCCTAATAACGTCCGTGTGCCGATTACCCGCAATGCCAAAGAAACTACCGGCCGTGCCATAACCGCCAATATTTATGTGCTGGGATTGCTGACTAAAATCACCGCTGCAGTCTCACTCCCAGCTATTGAAAAAGCGGTATCTGCCCGCGCACCGAAAGGAACTCAAGAGCTCAATTTGGCAGCGCTGAAGGCTGGTTATTCTTTCGAACACCTCGCTTAATCTTTACGTATTTTCCTGGTGTTCTATTACACTTGACGAGGTTAAATCGATCGTAGCCCACACAAGGTTCAATTATCACGTTTTGAGCGATTCGATCAATGCGAATAATTCCTCATTTTCAGGGATATCGCTCATCGAATGCCCGTAATGGACATAACGAGCTATCCCTTTTTCATCAATTAGGATCTGAGCAGGCATTCGCCCCAGTTTGAAAAGCTTTATCTCTTGCCCGTAAAGCTTCAGTACTTTGTGCTCTGGATCTGGTAAACCCACAAAAGGCAAATCATGCTCCTGCCAGTAATTGCTGAACTCTTCAGCATTATCTGGTCCAATCACCAGCACCTCTGTATTTCTGTTCTCAAATTCATCAATATCCTGGCTCAACTGCGCCATATGCGCGCGGCAGAATGGTCAGGTGAAGCCGCGGTTAAGCACCAACAATACATTCTTCCCTTTGAAATCAGAAAGACGAATTTTATCACCTTGAAACGAGCTCAGTTCAAACTCAGGTGCAGGGGTATTGATTTCAACTTTAGACATGAGATCCTCGTTTTGCGTTTAAGTTTCGCAGCTTCCTTATCGTTGAGTGGTTTTGTTAATGGAAATTTCTAATGGCTCGTGTCTAGGTAAAACTAACCAAATCACCTTGTAAATTCATTGAACGGGTGTCAACAGGGTGGTTGTGAAAACTGTCCGCTACCTGGAGATTATTCCCGACGAGCACATTGATATTAAAATTTTTCTTGTCTAACCATTTTGATTCATATTGTATCCCATATCCCGAGTACATTGATACTTGGCCCATAAATTGCACCTACAAATGCATACGGAGAAATATCTATGCCGATCAATGGAAAAGGTTTCTTTATCTGGATGCTGCCCCGCTGCGAAAAGGGCGATCCATATGCCATCGCCCATGTCGCCAAACAAGCTGGACTGGAATATGTATTAATTAAAGTCGCGGACACTCAGTATTCCTACAACATCTACAATGGGGTTGATTTTGTCCCCCCAGTTGTCCAGCAGCTCAAAGCTCAGGGCATTCAAGCCTGGGGATGGCACTATATAAAGGGTGGCAATCCGATTGCTGAGGCGAATAAAGCCATTGAACGAGTCACCCAACTAGGGCTGGATGGATATGTCTTGAATGCCGAGGCAGAATACAAAGAACCCGGAAAACGCGCCGCCGCCCAGACCTTCATGCAGCGTTTGCGTTCAGGGCTTCCAAACACACCTATCGCTCTATCTTCTTATCGCTACCCTTCCTACCACCCACAACTTCCCTGGCGTGAATTTCTTGAACGCTGTGATTTCAATATGCCCCAGGTTTACTGGCTGCACGCCAGCAATGCCGGCGCACAGCTACGGCGCTCAGTTCGCGAATTCGAAGCACGGACCCCCTTCCGACCGATCATTCCCACTGGTGCAGCATTCAAAGAATGGGGTTGGATCGCAACTGCAGAGCAAGTGTTTGATTTTCTCCAAACCGCAGAAAGCCTGAACCTCAAATCTGTGAACTTTTACTCATGGGACCATGCCCGTACCTACCTGCATAATGTTTGGGACACTATCAAAGATTATCCCTGGCATGGAGATGCAGAATCAGCTGACATCAGCTCTAAATATATCAGAGCGCTCAACTCTCATAAACTCGACAATGTCTTATCGCTCTATAACCCCAACGCTGTCCACATCACGTCTGCCCGCAGTATCCAGGGCATTAATAGTCTGCGCACCTGGTTCAACACATTCTTCAAACAGCTGCTCCCCAATGCCAGCTTTACCCTTACAAATTTCCTGGGAAACGGGTCCTTCCGCTATTTTACCTGGACAGCGGTTTCCACGAATGGATCTGTTCAGAACGGGTCAGATACGATTGGGATCATGGATGATAAGATCGCCTACCATTACTCTTTTTTCTCAGTGACATCATGATGAAAATTACAAGACCAGGTTTCCTGTAAGAGCTGCAATTATCCCACCTCCTTCTCTTCCCCCTAGAAACGAAGGACACTGACTCTCCCAATCTTCAGTGTCCTTCGTAATCTTTACTCATATACCTTTAAAATGCTGCACAACTAAGGTGTTTCACTACCTTTTTTAGGGTCTGCCTGGTTGCCCCTCGACTGGTTCTGGCAGTGGAAAAGGAGGTCCATCATCTTCGTCATCATCCTCGGGCAAATCTCCTAAATCCACTGGTAGCTCCACGGGTAAAGTCGGTATTGTTGGGAGATCAGGCTGGGCAGGATCTACCGGCATTTCGGGGAGAGGTGGTAATTCAGGTTCCTCCGGAGGTATTGATGGTGGGACACCTAAAGGTGGCGCTGCAGGAGGTCCTTCAGGGAAAAGCTCGTTTAATTTGATCTGCCAGTGATCCCCCTCTCTCCCAATCGTTTCTCTGCACGTGTTCCCATTACCTTGCCTGGTCCACTTTACAAGGACTTTATCCGATACCTCGGTGTAAGATTGCTGCATTCTTCTGCCTGTAAGCTAAGACGAAATTAACCTTAAAAATGTTACAAAATGGTCTCTAATTTTTTATGGTATCATTGAACAACAATATAATACGCCGTTATATAATAAAGCAACTGGAAAGGAAACAATGTAACAAGTTTACAGGACTCTAACATTACGAGTCCGGCAGCGCTGCGCGATGATGCCTGATAGCACACACAGCATATAATAGCTGTCCTGCTTTCCTCTTTTCGAAAATGTAACATACCCCCGGGTAATCCTTTCTCAAAGTCGTTTTATGGTTCAGTCTTTCTTCATCCAGCAGCTCTGCTCCATGTTTTCCATTCTGCATTTCTTTATCCGCTCAAGGAACCTCTAAGTCATCTTCGCTCCATCGCTCGAATAGAGGCTAGATTGATACGGAGTAAAGGATTTAGTAAACCTTTGCTTGCAACCAGACTACCATCTCACAGAAAGGAGGTGCGCAGCACTGGGCAAATTTCAACATTAAAACCTCGAAATTAATTCCATATATATTGTTGTCAACCCGAGTTGACATGAACTACCATAGTATGAGTTTTTCTTAAAAGGAGAAGAAGTTACCATGAAACAATCTACCATAATTATTACTGTACTGATTTTGGTTGCGCTGCTTGTCGGAGCTTGCCAACCAACCGAACCTGCGGAGCCAACTCCTGAACCGATGGAACCTATCGAAGAAGCGACTCCAATAGATGAAGAACCTCCCGAAGAACCAACTGAACCACCGGTTGAACCAGATGTGGAATATGAGCCGGTGCCCCCTGTAGAGATCATCACCACTACAGAAGCTTACGATCCCATTCGCTATGAAGCTGGTTTCATCATCCAAGACGCCTGGGAACAATTAGGTTTGGAGGTAATTGTCCGTCCTATGGAGTTCGCCACTGCGTTGGAACGCTTTTATGACGAACAGGATTTCGATGCAACAATACTCGGCTGGTCTGGTCGTGTAGAACGCCTCGATCCACAACACTTCCTAAGCACCCTTTACACCGGTCAAACAGATCTGGGAGGCAACAATCCAGGTGGTTATAGCAACCCTGAGTATGACCGTCTCTTTGAAGCTCAGGGACGTGAGTTCGATGTAGATGCGCGGCTTGACATGGTGCTCGAGATGCAGGATATTTATAAGTCCGATGCACCCACAATAGTCCTCTTCTACCGGGATGAGGTAGTTGCATATAACGACGACACCTTTGATAACTATGTAATAATGGCCGGTGAAGGTCTCTATAATGAGTGGACTCCCATGCAGGTGAATCCGCTTACCGATGAGATGATGCTTACAATCGGTGCTCCGCAAGAGCCTGACACCATCAACCCATTAGATTCCACCTCGGTTTGGGGTTGGAAATGGCTGCGCATGTACTATGATAAGCTAGTACGCTTGAGCGCAGATGTGGAACCAGTTCCCTGGGCTGCAGAAGAGATTATTCCCGTGGATGATACGACCATCGATGTCGTCCTGCGTCAGGGTATGCTGTGGCACGATGGCGAACCGGTGACAGTTGAAGATGTCAAATTTACCTTCGACTACTTTAACGAACAAGATTTCGCATACTTCCGTTCATTTTATGGACCGATAGATAATGTGCAAATTTTGGACGAGAACACCGTACGCTTCAATTTAGAAGAGGCCTTTGCTCCCTTCATCACCGTAACCCTTTCACAAATCCCACTGCTGCCCATGCACATTTGGGAAGGCATCGAAGTGGCTGCTGACCTGGCTCCTGCGGACATCCCCACCGTTGGTTCTGGTCCATTCATCTTCGATCGCTATGATCGCGGTGAATACATGTCTCTCAGGACCAATCCAGATCATTTCGCAGCTGACGATATCCAGATCGAAGGTGTCGAATTCATCATCTATGCTGATGCTGAAGGTGTCTTCACCGGCTTGTTGACTGCCGAGATCGACATGACTGCATGGCGGTTAGAACCTGCCCAGATTCCCCTGGCCGAACAGGAAGATAACCTGACCATCGTCAGCGTTCCAGACTTTGGCTACTATCACCTCACTTACAACCTGCGGCGCGAACCTTTCGATGATGTGGCTATGCGACGCGCCTTGACTTACGCGCTTGATCGAGAGAGAATGGTCAACGTGCTGCTCGATGGACGTGGTGAAGTTGGTTCCAGCGTGATTGCCCCCATCAATGCTTTCTGGCATAACCCCTTCATTGAACGTTTCGAGTTCGACCTTGATTTAGCCCGGCAGGAGCTGATTGATGCTGGTTATATTTGGGATGATGATGGGAAACTGCTCCGTCCTGTCAGATAATGGTGTATTTTAAAACCGAATAAAAGATTTATGTGAAACGTGGAGTTTGTTATGTGAAGATCGGGTGAACTCGACTCACACTTCAAATCTTCACGTTTCACAAATCAAAAAAGGCTCATGAACCGACGAACCTATATCCTCAGGCGTTTTTTCCAAACCATTGCTACCCTCTACATTATCGTCACGTTACTTTTTTTCCTTTTTCGTTTGGGACTTCCAGATCCAACTACAGCTTTGGTTACCGAAGGACTGAGCCCAGAGGATCGTGAACGTGTCCGCGAGCGGTTTGGACTTGACCGCCCGCTCCATGAACAATATTTCATCTATCTGGGTAATATCGTTCAAGGTGAGTTTGGTATCTCCTTCTACTACAAAGCACCATTAGCAGACATAATCTGGGATAAGTTTGGCAATACCATGGTGCTTATGTTGGCTGCCATTACCATAGCATACGGAATAGGTATCCCATTAGGTGCTTATCTGTCCTGGAAACGGGGAACATTCACAGACACTTTAGGCACCATATTTGGGCTGATGTTTCGTTCTGCACCCATGTTTTGGACAGGAATGATGGCAGTCCTGATTTTTGGAGTAGCGCTTGGTTGGTTACCAACCAGCGGTATGCGCACTTTGCCTTATGTTGCGGATTCCTTCTTTCATAAGATTTTTACCCTCGATTTTCTCAAGCACTTGATCATGCCATCCATCATTATCGCTCTTTTCTACATGGGTTCACCCCTATTAATCATGCGCAACACCATGTTGGAAACTTATGGAGAAGATTTCGTGGAAATGGCAAAAGCCAAAGGCCTTCCTGATAGGCAGGTACTTTATAAACACGCTGCCCGAAATGCTTTGCTGCCAGTGGTTACTCAGCTGGCAATTACGATTGGTTTAGCTGCTGGTGGGCAGGTAGTCGTTGAAGTCGTGTTTAGCTGGCCTGGTTTGGGACGTGAAATCCTTCAAGCTGTGCGTACTTCCGATTTTCCACTCGCCCAGGCAACTTTTATGTTGATGGCAGTTTTGGTTATTATTATGAATTTCTTCGTTGATCTCGTTTACTCCGCACTTGACCCCAGAGTACATCTCAGATGATATCACGCTCATATCTCAGAAGCTCTCTCGAACCACTCAAACTCATCCTTCATGACAGGCTTTCTACTACTGGAATGATCATATTAGTTGCAATCATTTCACTAGCCTTGGCAGCACCTCTAATCGCCACACATGACCCCTGGCTCATTCTAGAAACCGAAGATGCTTCGGTATTGGTTAGAGAAGCAGGGCAGTGGAACCTGGAGCCTTCGCTGGGGAGCCTGGCAATTTCAGGTGTGGATACTGATGGCAACCAAGTTATAGCAGTTGGCCGAGAGGGTACAGTCCACTGGTTTACAGAAGGTGAGTGGATCTCAACCAATACGCCTCTAGAAATTGACTTGAACGATGTCACCATTAATTCTGATGGAGATGCACTTGTGGTTGGCAACCAGGGCTCGATCCAGTTATGGAAAGGGGAAAGTTGGCAGGTAATCAACCCACCCGTTGAAACGCATCTGAATGGGGTTGTCTGGCTGGACAACCAGCATGCCCTGATAGTCGGTGATAACGAAACAATCCTGTTGTTGGAGATCAACCAGCAAACTGAAAATATAACGCCTTTTGAAAGTCCCGTTGGACGTGATTTGAATCTCAGCGGTGTGGCGGTAGATGTTGATGGATCTGCATTGCTGGTTGGTGAGCGTGGAATCGCGTTACGCTACAATCCCGAAAGTCATGAATTAAGACTACAACGCATGCCTTCAGCTCGAGATTTGAACCATATCCACTTTTCCCCCAATGGGCAAGTGCTTATTGTGGGGGAAAGAGGAACCCTTATCAGGAAAGTGGACGGTGAATGGGTTGTAGATGATTCGCCCGATTCCAGGGCTTTACGCGCTGGCTGGATTGATGATCGCGGCGATGCTATAGCAGTTGGTCGCAATGGCGTCATCCTTGAATTTGATGGTCAGAGCTGGACCAGATCCAGGGTTGATACTGAAAGGCATTTTCGCGCCGTCACCATGTTTGAGAACAACATCATTGCCCTTGGCACCGACCCTTTTGTCAATAAGCTAGCGCCGCCTAACTCACGCAACTGGTTCGGGACAGATCATCTGGGACGTGATCTCTTCAGCCAGAACGTATTTGGTTCCCGAATTGCTCTCTTAGTAGGTTTTATCGGAGCAGCCCTGGTTGTCCTGATTGGTTCAAATGTAGGATTAATTGCTGGATATTACCGGGGGCGTACCGATGATTTCCTGATGCGTACGGTTGACGTAGTTTACTCGATCCCATTTGAGCCATTTGCCATGATATTGGTACTTATCTTTGATCCAAGTTTAACCATTGTCATCCTGGCAATCTCATTGCTTACCTGGCGAACGGTGGCGCGCTTAATCCGCTCGCAGGTGCTCTCCCTGGCTGAACGCCCTTTCGTCAAAGCTGCCAAAGTTGCCGGTGCATCAGATTTACGTATTATGTACCTCCACATTGCGCCTAATGTATTACCGCTGATCTTCCTGGAGCTAGCAATCATCATGGGAGTGGCGATTATTGCTGAAGCCACTCTCTCTTTTCTGGGCTTGGGTCCACCCCAATCAATTTCTTGGGGAGGTATTTTACATAACGCCCGTCTCTCAGGTGCCTGGCGCACCGCCTGGTGGTGGAATCTACCACCAGGTATCTTCATAATGCTAACAGTGTTGGCAGTATTCTTTATCTCCAGAGCCCTGGAAGTAATTGCTAACCCACGACTCCGTACTCGATGATAATTATCCCGATTAAAAAATGCCTACAAACTCATCCATGTGCAACCAGCCAGCAATAGAGCTAAAGGTAAGGACAACATACCTGTATGACAAATAGCCTAAACTCTCAAGCCCATCAAAACACCAATAGCAAAGCAGGTAAAAGCAATCACAACGGCTTACTGTTAGATATCAAAGACCTGGCAGTCCACTACCTGACAGGTCCAGGTCCGGTTAAAGCCGTCGATGGCATCGATTTGGGAATTGCCCCAGGGCAAGCCATGGGATTGGTTGGGGAATCTGGTTGTGGAAAGACTACCGCAGCCAAGGGGATATTGCGATTAATGCCACCGAATGGGCTGATTCCATACGGGAGTATCTATTTTAATGGAAAGGACCTGACAAGCATCAACGAAGAGGCCATGCGTCAAACTCGATGGAAGGAAATTTCTTGGATCTCCCAGGCAGCCATGAACGCTTTAGATCCAGTCTACCGGGTTGGGGACCAAATCGTCGAAGCTATGCAAGCCCATATAAATATTTCCAAGAAGGAT
>JACUUU010000139.1 GCA_014859065.1 Anaerolineales bacterium | reverse complement strand
CTCGATTTAACCATTTGATCTGACTTGCTCTCTGGATGTATTCTGGGGGGATTAATTCGAATAGCGGTAATGAGTGGTGATCAACCAGAATTCGTTGCTCAGTGTTGCTTCCAGCATCGTTAACCGTTGATGTTGTTGTTGATGATGGATTTGTTTGTGTAGGTGTTGCTTGTTCTTGTGCACCTGGGGTAGATATTGGTTCGCCATTATCCCTGGTTGCTGTTGGCGAGATCGCCTCTGGTGTGATGCCTGGGGTAGAAATGTTTTCAAGGGTTGGAGACCATGCTGTTGCGTTTTCTTGCTGGCTTGGGTTCAAATCCTCCCCTTGTGTTGGTATGCAAGCGATCAAAGAGAAACAAATCAAGATCAAAATTAAGGTCCGCATAAATACCATTCCTTTCGTACTCCGTAATAAACCAATAAAGAATTTTCTTCTATTATAAAGGGTTTGACAAACGAATTTTCTCTTGCTTTAGAGCTGACGCATACTTGCTCAAAATATTGCTCATGAGAACGAGGAGGCAACGCCTCCACATATCGGGGATATTTAAAAGGTAAAGATAATTTTATCAATTGCTAACAAGTTGATTTACCTCTAACTTGCAGAACTCCTATGAATACGAGAATTATTTTCAGACTAAAAACTCTCCATGGCTTACTTGTCCTGCTCATCTTTACATCCTTCATAATTGGAGTGCCACAAACTGCATCTGCCCAAACCGGGTCGATCAATTGGGATGAACGGATCAATATATCACAATCGCCAAATATGACATCAACCGATCCTTTTCTGTTGGGTGATCCAGCGGGATTAGCGCACCTATTTTGGGCTGAGAAGGTATTCAATGTTCCTGGCAATGTTCCCGATACGGTTATGTATGCTGCCTGGGATGGTCAGAATTGGTCTCAGCCAATCGACGTTCATTTTTCTCCGCCCTCACATGGGAACCAGGTGGTCGCATTCCCCCATGCAGTCATAGATGGGAACGGGATCATTCATCTGATTTGGCTTGCACAGCCTAACTTTCCCAACTATACGCTATTTTACAGCTGGAGCCACTCCAACCAGGCGATAAATCAAAGTGGATGGTCACCACCAGTAGCTATTGCTGAAGATCTAACCGGAACAAACTATTCGATCGATATCAAGGTTGATTCACAACAGCATCTCCATATCGTGTATTCTCGTGTTCCCGCTGGAGATTCCCCACCCGAATTACGCGCCACGACATACGTTAGCTCAACAGATTCGGGAGAAACTTGGTCAGAACCGATCGATATTTACACGGTATCGGTCCCATCGAATGGTACCAGTAACACGCGCTTATTAATCGATGATGATGACAACATCTTTGCCTCCTGGTCTGTGTGGGACAGAACTGGGAATGGTCAGGCGATTGGTTTCGCTCGTTCGATGGACAATGGGCTCACCTGGGAAGCACCCATCTTGATTGCTGAACGTATAGGAAATGAATATGAAAGAGATTGGAATAATATGGCTTACTTAGGTGACAACACCATAGTTGCTTTCTGGGAAGGTGGTTGGCGTGCATATCGGCATGTGATGTACTCATATGATGCTGGATTGACTTGGACAGATCCGACCGATATTTTCCCAGGATTAATTGGTGAAAATGGCTTTGTAGAGTTTGTGCGCGATGGGGATGGCAACCTGCATTTATTTTATTCCCAAAGGACACGGGAGGGTAATAATCTCCGTTCAGGTTTTGGACTTTGGCACAGCGTATGGGAAGGAGGAACACGTTGGCGGGAACCTACTTTGTCTGGCGGTAATTATCCAATGCTGAATCCAAAAGTGGCGATCATCAATGGTAACCAGATTGTGTCTACCTGGTACACGTCACCAGAATTTGAGATTTGGGTTATGACTGGCACGATTATTGGGGTTACTTCCGTTTTGCCTCAGCTCTGGGAAATTGTTGAAATGGAACCCGAAAATACAAGCACACCCGAGACAAATATTGTGCTGTCCACCCCTGTCCACGAACAACCTGTCCTTATCTTGGAGACTGAACCATCTTCATCACATCTCGGTGATAATCCTGGTATGGTAATTCTGTTAGGGATCTTTCCTTCCTTTTTTATTGTTAGCATTGTTTTTTTGATCGTGAGACAAAATCGGCGATAAATAAATGACTTCTTCTTTATCAAGTAACAGTTATTTGATCTTGAGGATGTGCTTGAACCCACCACTAGACAAACTTAAAATATTTCAGTTATCCCAGGGGAATCTCAGCTAATACTCTCTGATTCTCAGCTACAATGTTTGGAGAATAGTTGTGGGAATTAATTTTCGAATAAATATTTCTGGTCTTCCTTATGTGTAAATAGATGGTTTTGCAACCATTGCCTCGGTGCAAGGAAATTTTTATCATCATTACTTGTTAAGGTATGTAAAAAATGAAAGTAAGTGTTTTGATAATTACCTACAATCATGAACAATATATTGCTGAGGCCGTTCAAAGCGTGTTGACCCAAAAGACAACTTTTGATTACGAGATTGTCGTCGGAGAAGATTGTTCAACTGATGAGACTCGAAATATCCTTGTTAGTCTCACCGAAAAATACCCTGACAGGATCAAATTGCTATTTTCGGAAAGAAATCAAGGAGTTCATAGAAATCTTGTTAATTCCTTGGCTGCTTGTAAAGGTAAATACATAGCTTTTCTTGATGGTGATGACCTCTGGACTTCTAATGACAAACTCGAGATTCAAGCCAACTATATGGATGAGCACCCAAATTGTGCAGTTTCCTTTCACAATGCCACGATTATTAACGAGGATAACAGCCAAATTATTAAGAATAATTACTTTACGCCTGGTCTGAAAAGAATTTTTACATCAATAGATATTGTGAAGAGGAACTTCATTCCTAATTGCACCGTGATGTTTAAAAGGGGGTTAATCGAGCAATTTCCCCCATGGTTTTACGAAATCCCGGCTGAAGATCGAGCGCTTCACATATTGAATGCACAACATGGAACAATAGAGTACATAGATCTCAATATGGCAGCATATCGAATTCATTCAGGTGGGGTTTATTCGAACTTAAGCCATGTAGAGAAGCTCAAGAATTTAATGGTAACTTTAACAATTTTGGATGAGAATTTCTATGACTTATATCACGAACTTATTTCCCCAATAATTAGTGACATATGGGACAAAATCTCAATTGCACTGGTAGAAGAGGGGTTCAACCTTGGGATCGTTGACGCACATACTATCGGGAATATTTTTGATAGTTGGCCTGACAAAATTCCATTCCCACAAAATAAGAAAAGAGTAATGATTACTGATATATATGAGCGTCTCCTTTTCTACAAGTATCATCAATTTGAATTGGAAGAATTAACTACTATTTGGCTTAAGCTAATTATGTTAGATCCTAAGCGTTTGCAGAACAAAGGAATTTTTTCTATTGGTCTTCAGATATTCTTATTTTCCCCACTTCGAAAATTAATCCACACAATAATTGCTGCGAAATCAAGAAATAATCTGACCTAGATATCATTTATCTACCCCGAAAAACCAGCAAATAATTGTATGGTTTTCCTATCAAGTTTGCCTAACAAATAGAAATACTACTGTTCATTATGAATAAAGCTACTAATCTTCCAAATGTAATATACACACCTGAATCCCAAATCAGGTCTCCGCTTAACTTATTCCAAAAGATGTTGCACGATTTGCTTAATTCAAAGGAATTAGCCTGGCGGTTGTTCATCAGAGATATTTCAGCACAATATAGGCAAAGTTTTTTAGGTATTTTTTGGGCATTTATCCCTCCGCTGGTTACCAGTTTAGTTTTTATCCTCCTGCAATCTCACCGGGTTATAAATTTTGGTGAAACGGATATTCCTTACCCGGTATATGTTTTGATAGGCACGATTACCTGGCAGCTATTTACTGAGAGTCTGAATGCGCCGTTGAAATCCACTATACAAGCCAAGCCTATTCTAGCCAAAATCAATATTCCCTATGAAGCATTGATTGTATCCGCATTTTTCAACATATTGTTTAGTCTACTGTTGAAGCTCATTGTGCTTGCTGGGATATTCATATATTTCAGGATTGAGTTAACTCCGGCATTGTTCTTATTACCCATGGCCTTTCTCTTATTGATCTCTTTAGGAATAAGTATAGGTTTGTTGATCACACCTTTTGGCATGCTCTACACGGACGTATCCTCATCGCTGCCGATCATTTCTCAACTCTGGTTCTTCGTAACACCAGTCATTTACACACCGCCAACTTCATTTCCATTATCATTGATTACGATCTTAAATCCAGTAAGTCCACTTCTAATTGGCATTAGAGATCTGATGACAAAGGGTGAGATTGCTATTACGGGTACGTACATTATGGTTGGCTTCTTAGTCCCAATCGTTCTATTGGTAGCCTGGATAAGCTTTCGGGTTTCAATACCCATTATTGTTGAACGGATTAGCTCCTGATGCCAGAGACCAGAGTTTCTATTCAAAATGTAAGTAAGAAGTTTTGCCAAAACCTAAAGCGCTCTCTTTGGTACGGCGTTCAAGATCTAGGCGCTGAGCTTACCGGTCGGCGTACACAACGCAAAGAATTACGTAAGGATGAATTTTGGGCATTGCAGGGTGTTTCTTTTGACGTGAAACAAGGTGAAACCATTGGGTTAATTGGCCGGAATGGAGCGGGAAAGACAACCTTACTGCGCCTCTTGAGTGGCTTGATCAAACCAGACACTGGCCGTATTGAAGTCAGAGGCAGACTTCAAGCTCTTATTGCCTTGGGCGCTGGTTTTAACCCAGTGCTCACTGGGCAAGAAAATATTTATATATCCGCAGCGGTGTTGGGTTTTTCTAAATTAGAAATTGACAAGCTGTTTGATGAGATTGTGGATTTCTCAGGGATTGGTGAATTCATTGATATGCCGGTGCAGAGCTACAGTTCAGGCATGGCAGTTCGGTTGGGGTTCTCAGTTGCAGTTCATCTTGAACCGGACATTCTATTAGTTGATGAAGTACTCGCAGTGGGTGACATCCCATTCCGTGCAAAATGCCATCGGAAATTAGGTGAGTTGAAGGATAAAGGTGTGCCCTGGATCATGGTTTCCCATGACATGGGAATCATCAGAAATCAAACCACAAAAGTTATTTACCTCGAAAAAGGCAAAATCAAGTTTTTGGGTGACCCAGAAGAAGCGATCAATCAATATTTCTATGCGATTGCAGAAGAAGAACATCTAAAAAACAATAAATCGAACAGTGAGAAATTGGCTCAACAAACACCAACTCTACCAGACGTTTGTCTTGGACGAGTAAGATTTCTTGGCAAAGGATTTCAGGAGCAAGATTCTTTCCAAACTGGTGAGCGACTAATTTTCGAAATTAATTATGGTGCAAATCAAGATATGGAAAAGCCGGCTTTTGGTGTCTATATATATGGTGGGGATGGGCTTTGCTATATAGGAACGAATACATCAATTGATAATTACCATATTGAAAATATCAATGGGAACGGAAAGATCTACTACACAATTCCCAATCTCCCATTAAAGCCTGGAATATACAGGGTAAGGGTCGATATTTGGGATAAGCATATGGGAATGAGAGATAAACAAAACGAAGCTGCCTATTTGCATGTTGCCGGGGGAAAATTCAGTGCAGGTATGTTTTACATCCCCGGAATCTGGTCGAGAGATGGAGAGAAAATATAATGTGGGATTTTTCAATGAGATCGATAATAATTTTGACCAGCAAAATGTAAGGAGTATGAGCTAATGGTTGCACCAAACGTCAGCGTTGTCATGTGCGTTTATAACGAAGAGCATTACATCCGAGATGCAATAGACAGCATACTATCACAGACATATGATGATTTTGAACTTATCGTTGTAGATGATGCCTCAACTGATGGCACCCCTGAGATATTGAGGAGTTTTGTCGATGAACGTATTATTATTTTCAGAAATGAAAAAAACTCTGGTCCATATAGGTCTGCTAACAAGGGGATATCATTAGCCCAAGGTGAATTTATTGCGCGCCACGATGCTGATGACATTTCTCATCCTAAAAGGTTCGAAAAGCAAGTAAATCATCTTATCAAGAATAATTCCATAGGAATGGTTAGCAGTGATTTTCAGTATATAGACAAAAGTGGCCACATAATTGATTCTGTGTCTTTACCTGCAAGCAATCATACATTACAGGAACGCCTGACTAGGGGAAACATTTTTGCTCAGGGCTCGGTGATATTCCGGCGTAGTGTTTTTGATCAGGTAGGTGGTTATCGGGATTACTTTCCAGTCAGCCAGGATTACGATCTTTGGTTGCGAATGTCTGAGGTGAGTGAATTAGCAAATATCGATGCACCTCTATACCAAATGCGTTTTCACAGCAAATCGATCAGCCGCAACAAACGTGCACTTCAGCTTGCTTGCAAACAGCTTGCATGGCAGCTAGCATCTCAGCGCCGGGAGGGGAAACAAGAAGGCCCAATCCCAACTGATGTGTTGAGTGCTTTTCCGCCGGAACCATGGAAGCTTTTTCTTGATGCCCGTGGATCAACTTATTTATATTTTGCCTCAGGTGAATTCAACCTCGCAGCAGAGTCACTCACACGTGCCATGGAATTACTCTCGCAATTCGCAAATGATCACACGGAATGGCAGGCATGGGTCTTGGGGCGAGCCAAATTGCTTTCCAACCTTCGAGATAATCCACAAGAAGGGAGAAAGTTTATCGAATGGTTTTTCTCCCAATTTGAAAAACCTCTTGTAGAAAAAAATTCCCAGGAAACAGTTGCCAGGTTTTATGCTGATTTGGCATTCCAAAATTTCCAAAAAGGTTCGAGTTATTTGGTTTTCCATAATGCATGGCGGGCAGTGCGCAATGATCCTCGCTGGTTACGCAATCGAGGTTTGTGGTCAATTTCTATGAAATCAATGTTGAGTTCTATGAAATAGAAAAACTATGTAAGTACCATGAAAATCTCCATTGTCATGCCTTGTTACAATGAATTGAATACCATCAAGACCATCATCGACAAAGTGTTAGCTGTCGAGCTGGACCAAGAAAAGGAGCTCATTATCGTCGATGATGGCTCGCAGGATGGCACCCGTGAGTTTCTATCAACATTGAATGGAAACTCAAATATTAAATTAGTTCTGCATCCCCGAAACCGAGGTAAGGGGGCAGCTCTGCGAACTGGGTTTGAAAATGCCAGCGGAGATATCATCATCATTCAGGATGCAGACCTGGAATATGAACCCAATGAATACCCTCGTTTAATCGAATCGATTCTGACGGGCAGAGCTGATGTGGTTTATGGTTCCCGCTTTATCGGCAGCGAGTCACACCGGGTCTTGTACTTCTGGCACTCAATGGGAAACAAATTCCTGACCTTACTCTCTAATGTATTCACTAATCACAACCTGATTGATATGGAAGTATGCTACAAGGTCTTTAAGCGCAGCATCTTGAATGATTTTGAACTCAAAGAGGATCGTTTTGGTTTCGAACCCGAGTTCACTGCAAAGATTGCAAAAGGGGGGTATACACTGTATGAGGTTGGAATTTCGTATTATGGGCGCACTTTTGCTGAAGGAAAAAAGATCAATTGGAAAGATGGGTTTCGCGCTATCTACGTGATCCTAAAATACGGGCTGTTCAATTAGGCTTTTTCTCCCACCAATGTTCAAATTCAAGCATAATTGTTTACTATTGGTTTTTATTATAGCTTTTTGTAGTGCTGGCTCGGTATTGTTCGCAACCTCTTGGGGAATTGGTACATCTCCAGATTCGGTAGCTTACATTGGCTCAGCGCGGAACCTGGCTGCTGGACTTGGGCTGACAGTACCTTTTGGGGGCTTGGATGATGCACCCATGACCCATCATGCGCCATTCTATCCAGCCCTGTTGGGTGCCATCTGGTTCAGTGGAATTGATCCTGCTCATGTGGCGCGGATATTAGGTGCAGTTATCATAGCGGTAAACACTCTTCTGGCAGCCTGGCTGGTCAGCAGAATGGTGGTGGGCATGAACTGGCCACCAGTGTTTGCAGCACTGCTGGTTGGGATCTCTCCAACCATCCTTGAAATTCACAGCATGGCTTGGACTGAACCGTTATTTATTTCCCTCGGGTTTCTAGGGCTTGGACTGCTGGCGCGAGGATTAGAAAACAGGTCTTGGAAATTAAGCCTTATTGCTGCTTTGCTCGTTGGGTTAGCCGCATTAACCCGTTATGCTGGGGTAGCGCTAATTTTTTCGGGTATCCTTGGTATTCTGCTGCTGGCAAGAGTTGGGGTGATTCATAGGCTCACTTATGCAGCAGGTTTTGGCATGGCAGCTGGTTTACCTTTATTGGTTTGGGTTGCTTACAATATTCTCACTGTTGGCACAGCCACCAGCCGCTCATTGAACTTTCATCCTATCGGTAGAGGCCAGCTGTGGCAGGGGATGGCTTCCATCACCTCCTGGTTACTTATTCCCGAGAATGCGCCAACATGGTTTCATTTGGCAACTCTTACTCTGCTTGGGCTGCTAATCAGCGCTGCACTGTTTATTATCTGGCGTGGTCGGAATAAAGAGTGGACAACACCAGGGATAACATTGAGCCTCATCGCCCTATTCATCCCAGTTTACATTTTATTCTTGGTAGTTTCCATCTCATTATTCGATGCCAACACACCGTTAGATGGACGCATTCTCTCACCAGCCTTCTTTGCAGGTGTGGTCTGCATGGTAGCTCTGCTTAGCTGGGTTAAAATCCAAAA
>JACUUU010000467.1 GCA_014859065.1 Anaerolineales bacterium | reverse complement strand
TGGAAGTTTTAGGTCGCGGCGTCGCCTGGCTGGATGCTGGTACTCACGAATCGCTGCTCCAGGCAGCTGGTTTTGTGCAGGCGGTAGAAGAACGTCAGGGTATGATGATCTCATGCCCAGAGGAGATTGCTTACCGGTTGGGATATATCGAATCAGAGGATCTGAGGCAACAGGCGCTAGATATCAATAATTCTTATGGGGAGTATCTTTTGAGATTAGTAGAAGCAGATATCCCCTTTAATAATGACCGTTAATATGAATGTTTTTGTGTACCACGAGTTAACCTCTAATTGCTAGGTTAGTTTGTTCGTTCTTTGAAAAGGAAACTATATTTTTGTTAAAAATATTATTATTGGGGAAATACGGGCAGCTTGGGTGGGAATGTCACCGGGCATTGAGCTGCTTGGGGGAGGTCAAGGCACTTGATTTCCCTGAAATCGACCTCAAACAACCTGAGAACCTATGTGTATTGATCCGATCTTGGAAACCCGACGTTGTCGTCAATGCAACCGCTTATACCGAGGTCGATCGAGCAGAAACTGAGACGGAATTTGCTTTTGCGATAAACCGCGATGCACCTGGAATACTTGCTGAAGAAGCTCGGCGGATAGGGTGCGGCTTGATCCACTTTTCGACCGATTACGTTTTCGACGGGACCAAAGGCGCAGATTATGTGGAGAGCGATATCCCCAACCCTGTTAATGTGTATGGGCATAGTAAATTGGCTGGAGAGCGCGCCATCCAGCAGGTTGGTGGTGTGTACTTGATCCTGCGCACCAGCTGGGTTTACAGCTTGCGGCGCCCTAGTTTTGTCACCAAGGTCTTGGAATGGGCTCGTAAACAACATACCCTGCGTATCGTAAGTGACCAGGTAAGCAATCCAACCTGGAGTCGCATGTTGGCAGAGATAACCGCACAGCTTATAGCAAAAGGTGCAAATGATCTTGTCCCCTGGATGAGGGAGTATAGTGGGCTTTATCACCTTGCAGGGTGGGGCACAGCCAGTCGCTTCGAATGGGCTCAATCAATCCTGGCTTGGGACCCGCGCAGGGAGGAACAAGTTATCAAAGAGATTCTTCCAGCAGAAAGCCAGGAGTTTCCAGCCCCAGCACAGCGCCCATTATATTCAGCACTTTCCTGTGATCTCTTCATGGATACGTTTGGTTTACGACTGCCAGATTGGGAAGAGGCGCTTAAGCTGGCTTTAGATTTTGCTTAATGATTTTATGGATACACAGAGTAAAAGGATCGTTGTTTTTACAACAAACTCTTGGGTGAGTCCCCTTGTGTCATTACGCATCACCGGGCCAGCTGAACAAGCAGGTCTCAATTTAATTAAGGGGAATGATGGCGAAGATATTTCACCTGAAGCTGTTTTGAGGGGTGATTTGGTTGTGATCCAGCGTGATTTCCCACGCCATTGGAAATCTTTTGAGGAGATATGCAGGCTGGCACGCGCCAATCAAAAACCAATTATCTACGACCTGGATGATCTGCTTTTGGATTTACCTGAAGAACACCC
>JACUUU010000138.1 GCA_014859065.1 Anaerolineales bacterium | reverse complement strand
CAGCGTGGGGATTACACTGAAGATGACATACCAAATCCACTAAGTGTCTATGCTCGCACGAAACTTGAAGGGGAGTGGGCTGTTGCTGATGCTGACCCTGACGCGATTATTGCCAGGGTGAATTTATTCGGATGGAGCCTGACAGGTAAACGCAGCCTGGCAGAGTGGTTTTTAAACAATTTACAGGCGGGGAAAGAGATGATGGGTTTTACGGATGTCTATTTTTGCCCATTATTGGTAAATCATCTGGCAAAGATATTGATGGAAATGCTCGAGAAGGGTTTAAATGGCCTCTTTCACGTTGTCAGCAGCCAAGGTATAAGTAAGTATGAGTTTGGGGTGTCTTTATGCAGGCAGTTTGGTTTTGATGAAAACTTGATACATCCAGCCTCATTCGAACAGTCTAACTTGCTTGCTCGCCGGTCTCCGAGACTAACCCTAAGAGCAGACAAACTAATCGCCGAATTACAGAAACCCCTACCAGAAGTGCATGCTGGTTTGGAACGGTTTTTTGAGCTTTATAAATCTGGTTATTCTGTTATGTTGCAGAAAATGATTGATGGAGAACGGAGTTGAGAATGGATATATCTATCGGCACCCATACAATCGGTGATGACCATCCTACCTATTTCATTGCTGACATTTCAGCCAAC
Source organism: Anaerolineales bacterium (assembly GCA_014859065.1). Taxonomy (GTDB): domain Bacteria; phylum Chloroflexota; class Anaerolineae; order Anaerolineales; family UBA4823; genus Kmv39. The sequence goes on along the minus strand of JACUUU010000138.1, from coordinate 8,258 downwards.
CACGATGGAGATTTGAACCGGGCAAAGATGCTTGTCCGCTTGGCTAAGGAAGCTGGCGCTGATGCAGCCAAATTCCAGAATTTTCGGGCGCCTGAAATCGTTTCGGATTATGGTTTTCGGGTGATGGGTGATCAGGTCTCACATCAAGCCAGCTGGGCTAAACCGGTGTTTGAAGTTTATAAGGATGCTTCAATACCTTTTGAGTGGACACCAGAACTAAAGGCTGAATGTGACAAGGTTGAGATTGATTACTTTTCCTCGCCTTATGATTTTGGTGCTACGGATATGCTTGATGCGTATGTACCAGCATATAAAATTGGCTCCGGTGACATTACCTGGATCGAAGCAATAGAACACATGGCAAAGAAGGGAAAACCTGTGGTCTTAGCCACGGGTGCATCCTCAATCGGAGATGTACAACGTGCAGTTCATTTGATCTTATCTATTAACCCGCAGCTAGTATTGATGCAGTGTAATACCAACTACACTGCCAGCCTGGAAAATTTCGATCACATCCATTTACGTGTGCTCAATACTTACCGCTGTATGTTTCCCGATGTCGTTTTAGGTCTCTCTGACCACACATCTGGTCATGCAACAGTATTAGGCGCAGTGACGTTAGGGGCACGTGTGATAGAGAAGCATTTCACTGACGATACATCGCGTACTGGACCTGATCATCCTTTTTCGATGACACCTGATACCTGGGCTGAAATGGTGGCTCGCACCCGAGAATTAGAGCGCGCTTTAGGCTCTAGCGATAAATTCGTTACTGATAATGAACAACAAACTGTCATAGTACAACGCCGGTGCTTGCGAGCTGCTCGGGATATCTCGGTTGGCGAAAAATTCAATCGTGAGATGATTGCTGTGTTACGTCCTGCAACCCCTGGTGCGATACAACCTTTCGAGATTGGGGGAGTGATCGGTAAGAGGGCAATTGCCGATATCCAAGCAGGAAAGGAACTGCGCTGGGTCGATATTGGTAGCTAATGGCGCGGATCGTATATTTCTCGCGTGATTTCACATCTCATGACTGGCGGTTTCTAGATGTCCTGGCAAACAGCGGGCACCAGGTCTATTATCTGCGCCTGGAACGGGGAGAACAGATATACGAAGATAGAGCCCTGCCGTTAGGGGTCGAAGCGATCTCTTGGAAAGGTGGTCAAAAACCAGTTGGGCAGAGCGAGTTACTTGAATTGAGAGACGATTTGAATCGCATGATCGCTTCTATAAAACCCGATCTCATTCATGCTGGTCCAATACAAAGTGCAGCTTTATTAGTTGCCTTAAATGGGTTTCATCCTTTGGTCACTATGTCCTGGGGTTATGATCTCCTTCTAGATGCTGAGCGAAACCCATTTTCAAAGTGGGCAACCCGATATACCCTTCGCCGAAGTGACTTGGTGATCGGTGATTGCGAAACAGTACGCCTGAAAGTGCGATCTTTCGGAATACCAGATAGGCGCATCGTAACCTTCCCATGGGGTGTGGATCTGCAATATTTCACGCCTGAAGAACAGAGTAAAGCCGAGGGGCGTTTCACTTACCTTTCAACACGCAGTTGGGAGCCGATCTATGGAGTTGATGTGATCGCCAATGCCTTCGTGAAAGTAGTTAGAGAAAAACCGGATTTACATCTGGTTATATTGGGGGCAGGTTCGATGAAGGAAAACCTCCATCAGATCTTATCTGGTAGCGATGTGAAAGAAAGGGTTGATTTTCCGGGTCAGATTAGCTATTCACAGCTTCCTGACTTTTACCGGCGGGCGGATATCTATCTGAGCGCTTCCCACAGCGATGGATCTTCGATTTCGCTTTTAGAAGCCATGGCTTGTGGTTGTCCGGTTTTAGTTTCCGATATTCCCGGCAACCGAGAATGGGTCCATCCTGCAGAGAATGGATGGTTATTTCCAGACGGAGATGTGGATGCTATGGCTGAATTCATGCTAAGAGCTGAAAACACCCGCCACCAATTGAAAGATATGGGAAGAAATGCTCGTAAGCTGGCGGAGAAACGCGCAGATTGGAAAGTTAATTCACAAGTCCTGCTTTCAGCTTACCAATCAGTGTTGACCGAAATGAAAAACTGAGGTGAGATGGTTGCCCGCAAAGCTGCAATAATTCAAGCGAGATATTCCGCTTCACGTCTGCCTGGAAAGGTAATGGCGGATATCGGCGGCGAGCCGATGCTGGTGCGTGTGGTGGAGCGTACCCGCAGAGCAAAATCAATTGACCAGGTAGTTGTCGCTACGACTACAGATCCAGCCGATGATGTGATTGCGAAACAGTGCCGCGATCGAGGTTATGAATGTTTCCGTGGCAGCCAGCAAGATGTCCTGGATCGATATTATCAGGCTGCAGTTTACGTGAATGCCGGGATCATCGTGCGCATCACTGCCGATTGTCCCTTGATTGATCCGGATGTGATTGATGATACCGTGTTTGCGTTTTGCGGCAAATTAGAGTCGCGCGAGGACATCGAGTTAGTGAGCGTACCACTTCACCCACCCGATATCGTTCCTCCCGCAGGAAATGATCACCTTTATGATTTTGCTGCCAACCGGCTGCCGCCTCCCTGGAAACGTACTTACCCGATGGGTTTAGATACCGAAGTATGCACATTCCACGCATTGGAGCAAGCGTGGAAAGAAGGTAACTTGCCCCACCACAGAGAACATGTCATGCCTTATCTCTATGAAAAGGAGGGTCGCTTTAGAATCTTGTTGGTTAATCATAAGCCAGATTACGGCGCCCTACGCTGGGCAGTCGATACCAAGGAAGATTTAGAATTCGTGCGTGGTATCTACTCATTTTTTAAGAATCGAGACGAATTTTCCTGGAAGGGGATTCTGGCTTTGTTAGAGCTCCAGCCTGAACTGGCTGACATCAATGCAAATGTTCGCCAGAAAAACTATGATGAAATTGACAGCCGCCAAAACCAGCATACATAAATGTATTCTTGAAAAATCTAGTGTTCTGTCAAATGTGATTCTTAATATTGAAAGCGTTTATGACAGAACACTTTAAGCATTGTCCAGGATATCTTGAGACAAATACGAATATTAATTTTCATCCTGGGCAATGCACTAGGGTCCAGCAGATATGAATGATCAATCCATACCTTTCATGACGATTTTCACTGCCCCCAAGCCTTTTACCAATCCCCATATCGCCACGATCCAACGGAACGCGATCCGCTCGTGGTTGGCACTTGGCGACCAGGTGGCGGTTATCCTATTAGGAAATGAAGATGGAATAGCTGAAACTGCCGAAGAGTTGAGGACACAGCATTTACCTGATGTAGAGCATAATGATAAAGGTACACCCTTGGTTAGCTCCATCTTTAAGCTGGCACACCAATTCAGTCAAAGCCCGGTTATGACTTATGCAAACGCGGATATGATTCTCCTTTCGGATTTCCTACCGGCTGTTCAGCAGGTTGCCGGTCTTCACAAGGATTTTCTCGTGGTTGGCCGTCGTTGGAACCTTGACATCACGGAACCAATAACGTTCAATGATCATTGGGAACGGAAGTTGAGAGAAGAAATCCAGGCAAAAGGCAAGCTGTATACTCCCTATGGAATTGATTACTTTGTTTTTCCCAGACATCTATACACCCAGGTTCCGGATTTTGCAATCGGACGACCAGCCTGGGACAACTGGATGGTTCATCACGCGACTGACCAGGGATGGTTAGTGTTGGAGGCAACCGAATCGATAACTGTGGTTCATCAAAACCACGATTACAGCCATCTCCCTCAGGGGAAGCCACCTTATGGATCGGAAGAAGCACTGAGGAATATCGCCCTGGCAGGTGGTCTCAAGAACATAATGAATATCACAGATGCAAAGCATCGCTTAGTTAATGGAATAATTCGCCGCCAGCCCCTCACTTTGGTGCGGTTGATCAGGTTGGTAGAACGTTGCCTAATCACCGATCGGCAGCAAGGTTGGCGCTGGTGGTTGGTTTTGAAGTTGCGTAAAGCACAACTCAAAATTTGGGGTTTAGAGAGTTAAAAAACCATGCGAATAGGTCAAAATCCCGCCAAGTTTGTTGATACTGTGGTTCAGCCCCAAGAAATTACTGTGGCAGTTATCACTTGTATACCGATGTTAAGTGGTTTTTATGAGCAAAGTTTGGATGTGCTTAAAGCCTGTCTTTCTTCCATTTTGGCAAATACCGAGAATCCATTTGATCTGATGGTTTTCGATAATGCCAGCTGCCCAGGAGTTCGGGAATATCTTCATGCAGCTCATGAAGAGGGGATAATTCAATACCTGATACTTTCGGAGAAGAATATTGGGAAGATGGGAGCATGGAATTTTATTTTTGGGGCTGCACCAGGGAAATATCTCGCTTATGCAGACAGCGATATTTATTTCCAACCTGATTGGCTTTCCCAGTCCTTGGACCTACTGGAAGCTTTGCCAAATGTTGGAATGGTCACATCCCGTCCAATGCGTACACCTGATGATTTATCTTCTTTTACGATCGAGTGGGCACACCAACAGGGTCCTGAAATCTTCCAGGAGGGAAAATTTTTAGCTTGGGAAACCTATTGGGAGCATGCCCGTTCTCTTGGTCACTCAGAGGATAAAGCTCGGCAAGATTTTGATGATGGACGAGATTTACGATTGACCTATAATGGGAGATGTGCATATATTGGGGCCGACCATTTCCAATTTGTTGCTCGACGGGACATACTTCAAAGCATTATCCCAATTCCGTCAGAGAAACCACTGCGTGGGGATCGAGCATTGGATAACGCCATCAACGATCTCCATTTCCTCAGGTTGACTACATGCGAAGCCTTTGTCCAACACATGGGTAATCGCCTTGAAGATTTTTCCACCATCGCTGATCAAGTTAAGAGGAAATCAGGAATACTCAAGCGGTTATTGTGGTTGCCTGGAATTAGTCATGGGTTACTCTGGCTGCACAACCGTATATTTCGGATCTATTTTACACATGGTCGTTAGAATTTCCTGTTAGTGGACAGCAATCTAAGATGAAGTTCTTAATCGCAGGGTTAGGCTCGATTGGACGGCGCCATTTGCGCAATCTGGTTGCCCTTGGTGAACAAGATATTGTGCTCTACCGTAGTTATCGCAGTACGCTTCCGGATGATGATGTCGCTGTTTATCCAGTTGAGACGAATCTAGAGGCAGCGTTATCCTACAAACCGGACGCGGTTATCGTTGCCACTCCGACTTCTCTGCATCTTGAGGTTGCAATTCCGGCGGTCAGGGCAGGTTCTCATCTGTTGCTGGAAAAACCAATTTCCCATTCGTTAGAGGGTGTTGATGAATTGCGGAAAGCAGCTCGGGAGAATCAAAGCCAGATCCTGGTAGGTTACCAATTCCGTTTTCACCCCAGTTTGATCCAGGCAAGGAAATGGATTCAAGAAGGCGCCATTGGTCAACCCCTATCATTCAGGGCAGTGTACGGTGAATATCTACCCGGGATGCATCCTTGGGAAGACTATCGGGTGAGCTACTCTGCCCGCCGTGACCTGGGAGGTGGGGTAATTTTCACACTTTGTCACCCTTTGGATATTGTCCGTTGGATGCTGGGTGAGGTTTCAGAATTGTGGGCTTTTAGCGGATGTTTGAACAGCTTTGGCTTGGAAGTCGAAGATACAGCAGAAATTGGTATTCGATTTGATAATGGGGCATTGGGAAGCGTTCACTTGAATTACAACCAGCGACCTGCTGACCACCATCTGGAGGTCATTGGTAACAGAGGCACGCTGAGATGGAATAATATGGATGGTAAGGCAGCTATTTACCGGGCAAATGATGTATCCAAAGGTGTTAGTGATGACAAATGGGAGATTTACCAACCTCCTCCAGGTTTTCAAAGGAATGATATGTTTTTGGAGGAGTTGCGTCATTTTTTGGCTGTGGCGCGTGGCGAAGTTGCTCCCCAGTGTACTCTGGATGACGGGCGCAAGGCACTCGAAATTGCGCTGGCAGCACACAGCTCTGCTCAAAACGGTCAGCTTGTCCAAATGACGTCATTTGTTGGAGAATAAAGAGGTGACTATGTCCGACATAAACAAACTATTCGATTTGAGCGGGCAGGTTGCTGTAATAACCGGTGGTGCGGGTCTACTTGGCAGTGAATTCTGCCAGACACTCGCAGAGGCTGGCGCCAGCGTAATAATCGCTGATATTGACCATGAGTCAGCCTTGAGTTTGGCGGGTTCGATCAATGCGTTGGGGTTGAGTGCATTGGCACTTGAAACTGACGTGGTCGATAAGCATTCAGTGGAGCAAATGGTTTCATTTACCCTGGACGCTTTTGGACGGTTGGATATCCTGGTTAACAACGCTGCGCTAGACCCCAAATTAGATCCTGAACATGCGTCTGCTCAGAATTATTCATTTGAGGAGTACCCAATAGATGCCTGGGAAACAGCCCTGAAGGTGAACCTGACCGGAATGTTTTTGTGCAGTCAGGCTGCTGTGCCCCCCATGATTGATCTCGGCAAGGGGGTGATGATAAACCTTTGTTCGATCTATGGGTTGAATGGCCCAGATCAACGCATATACCAACAAGAGGATGGAACGCAGCGATATAAGCCAGTCTACTATTCTGTCACCAAAGCCGGGGTATTAGGGCTCACTCGCTATTTAGCTGCTTATTATGCTGGTCGCAATATTCGCATCAACGCCCTGACTCCAGGGGGAGTATTTAACGATCACGCGGAGGGCTTTGTGCGAGCCTATTCAGCCCGAACGATATTAGGGCGTATGGCAAGAAAAGATGAGTTGAATGGGGCATTGCTGTTCCTGGCATCTGACGCCTCGAGTTATATGACTGGGGCTAACTTGGTGGTAGATGGAGGATGGACTGCCTGGTAATTTTATATTGCAACCAATTAGTGTTCCACCAAACTTGCTTCTATGAGTAGGGAAGACCTTTGACGGAAGCCTTTAGACATTGTACAGGAATTCTCTTGATTTCCTGAAATCTTATTTTCAGGCTGGGCAAAGCACTAATTTAAGGCCTGTTTCTAAAATGATCATATCATCCAGGGAAATTTATTGGTTTATCCTGACCTTATTAGCTGTGGGAGGATCAGTTCTTATATGGAAAGTCACTCACCAAGGGATTGGTCTGGGAAGTGATTCCGCAGTCTATATCAGTGCTGGAAAAAATTTAGTCGCAGGACGTGGATTGACCTGGATAACTGGTGGGGGAGAAATGCACCCGGTGACGCACTTCCCGCCTTTATTCCCTTTGGTTTTATCCGGCTTCGAATTCATTGGAGTAGATCCAATTGCAGGTGCCAGATTATTAAACAGCTTTCTTTTTGGTGTAAATATTTTATTGGTTGCAGGTATGGTAAACCTCGCCACAGGGTCTCAATGGTTTTCGGTTTTTGGAGCATTTCTCATTTCAATCTCCATCTTCATGATCCGAGCCCATTCTTGGGTTATGACCGAACCCCTTTATCTTATGCTCGGATTTGGTGGCTTGATCATTCTAGCCATATATATCAAGAACAGGCAAAGGACCTGGTTAGTCCTGGCTGGCACTGCTATCGGTCTGGCTTACCTGACACGTTATGCAGGCATTTCACTGGTTGTAGTTGGAATCACTGGATTAATCTGTGCTTATGGTGAAACATGGCGGCGGCGACTAGTTGATGCAATCATATTCATGGCGGTCAGTTTAACCCTCAATCTGCTGTGGATGCTGCGAAATGAATACCTGACAGGATATTCGACGAGCAGGTCGTTGCGATTATATTTTCCAGCGGTAGAAGAATTATTTACTGTCGCTAAGGTGGTTTTAGGATGGTTTTTCCCAGCAGGATTATTGGACCGTCTTCCAGATGGTTTTCTTCTTCTGGGATTTACCGGATTAGTGCTACTCATGGGACTGATTATTGTATCTTGGATCTGGAATCTCCTTCCTAATAAGAACACTAAGACTATGAAGCCCTTTCAGCCATGGATGGGTTCACTTCTAGCTTTCCATGCGGTTGCGTTTTTAGGGATGATGGCACTTTCTTCAATTTTGATTTACCCACCACCTGCATTGGATTTTCGTTTATTCCTCCCGTTGTATTTGACTGTGATCGTGATGATCGTATGGGGTCTAAGTGTTGCTTGGAATTCACGTAATCTAATTCTAAGGTCGGGAGTCGTCTTGGTTATTGGGTTGTTTACGGTGTCTTCTATTATCCGTAGTCAGGCAGTGATTTCAGAGCTATTACAAAATGGTCAGGGTTATTCTGGAAGTC
>JACUUU010000137.1 GCA_014859065.1 Anaerolineales bacterium | reverse complement strand
AATAAATCAGGGTCATTACCTTGTTCAGCCAAATTGAGGATCTGTTCTCCAACCCTGATCGCTTTCTGATATTCTCCCCGATAACTAAAATAGCGAGCAAGGCCGCGCGTATGTTCTCAAGTTCTAAATCCATGTGCTTCAATGCATCTTCCGAACTCTCACCGCTCAAGTATCTCCATTGATCTCTGGTGAAATCAGCATAGTATTCAGCGTGGGCTTTGAAAGCAGCTGCACTCAGCACGGGGTTCTCTTCCAGCCTCTCTAGCGCATAATCCCGGATGGTTCCAAACATCACCAGTCTAGGTTCTTCGTTTGCATCACTAACCTGCCGCAGCAAGCTCTTGTCCAGCAGTGATACCACGCCTTCGATCACGTCCACCTGTGCTTCCTTTATTGGTTCCACTTTACTGGCAATGGTTTCAAATGCCTCAAAAGTACAACCTCCGGGAAAGATAGATAATAATTCAAACAGCTGCTTTCCAGCTGCTTCGAGCAGATCGTAGCTCCAACCGATCGTGTCTCGGAGGGTCTGCTGTCGGGCGGGAAGATCTCGCGCTCCTCCGGTAAGTAATTTCAACCTACTGCTCAATCTTTCAAGCAAAGCCTGGGGTGGAAATAGTTTGATACGCGAGGCTGCCAGCTCAATCGCCAATGGTAAACCATCCAAGCGGATACAAATTTCAGCCACAATCGCTGCATTTTCTCTGGTCAACATGAAATCAGGTTTGACGGCCTGGGCGCGTTCGACGAACAAGCGAACCGCTGCAGATTTACCAAGCAGTTCTATGGATGTGTGCTTGTCGCCTGCTTCAGGCAAAGTGAGTGGAGGCAATGGGAAGACATGCTCGACACGTACACGCAATGCTTCCCGGCTGGTCACCAGTATTTTAATATGGGGGCAGCCAATCAGCAGTTCTACAACCTGGTTTGCTGCAGAGGTGACTTGTTCGAAATTATCCAAGAGCAACAACATCACTTGATCGCGCAGTCGTTCCATTAGTTCTTCGAGGATAGACCGATGGCTTGTTTTCCTGATCCCCACCGTTCTGGCAACAGCTGGCAGGACACCGTCCGGATCACGAATGGGGGCAAGGTCAACGATATAAACCCCATCTTTGAAATGATCGATCAATTCAGATGCGACTTGAATTCCTAAGCGGGTTTTACCAGTTCCCCCAGGTCCGGTGAGGGTTAACAGCCTTACCTGGTCGGAGTTCAACCTTTTAGTTATCTCTTCTAATTCTACTTCCCTCCCAATCAGTGCAGTAGGCTGAACAGGAAGATTGTTAGGTATTTGATCAAGGGACACCAAAGGAGGGACTCGCTTTGAAGTTCAGGATGAACCAATTGATAAACATGTTCGCTAGAAGTGAGGTCACGCAAGCGGACCTCACCTAGATCTAAAAGGCTGGTTTTAGGCGGAAGTGAGTCCTGAACGAGCAGTCGAGTAGCTTGTGAGACCAGCGTTTGGCCGCCATAAGCTGCAGCGAGCAACCGGCCAATGCGGTTTAGGCTGCTCCCGATAAAATCATTCCCATAGGCTTCAACTTCTCCCGTATGTATAGCCATACGCACATTAAGGGAGCCAATCTCACCCCAAGGTTCGGCTTTCAAGGCGATCTGAGCTTGCAAAGCAGCTTCCAACGCCTGGGAGGCATTCACAAAGACCGCACAGATCCCATCACCAACTACACGGAATATTGAACCTGCGCACTTTTCTACCGCATGGCGCAATATCTCATCGTGGCGCGCAATAGCCGCTTCTATAGAATCGGGAAACTGTCCCCACAGGCGGGTTGATCCTTCCAGGTCGGTATAGAGAAAGGTGCGAATTTGAATCGATTGGCTTGACAAAGTTGTCATTCACAATTACCTAAGGAAGAACTTCTTTTCTCTTGAAAGAGTAAAAAATCTTGATCCTGTACCAATTTTACGATCACCCAATTTTCGGATATTGAAGTTTACCACGGTATAAGATCGATCCATGATTATCAACAACCCCCTGAATAGCACAATAAGCAACCCAACGTTCTTAGTGGTTCCTGAACACCATGCTGAGGTTATTATATCAATTCATTTACACACATCTATCACAGCTGCTAGATGTTATTTTCACTTATCAGCTTTCTGTTCACTAAACCTGTCAACAATCAAAAGGCCAACTGCCAAGATGGTTGTAATAAGGCCAATCAATAAACATCAACACGCGGGTAAATTAATGCCCCTACCAAATAAATTACACTACATCAATGGACACTTCACAAACTGTCTGGTTGGGAAAATTGCCAACTCTAAGTTGAAGACTTATTTCCCTTCGCTGGTACGATTTGTGTTGAGAGTAATTCTGAAGCAACTGCTTCAGATACTATCTCACTCCTATTATAAAACGTGACGCCTACACGCTGAATATGTTCAATAACATCTGGATCACCAATGTCCTTGAATATAGACAAATCAACCGTGTAGGGCAGGAACAATTCGTCGATATCTCTGAGGATCTTGTAGAGCAAATCGAGCGATAAGTCCTCACCAATTAGAGTTAAATCGATATCAGAGCCAGTTTTATAATTGCCTTTGGCACGGGATCCATATAAAACCGCCTTTTTTACCCGAGGATAGCAGCTTAGAATAGCGCAGATTTTCTGAATTGTGCCCCTTGAAAGGCCATATCTCATGTCCGATCCTCATGTGTTAATTTGGTAAATACGTCTCTGAGCGTCTTGAATTCTGTGAAATACGTGTTTAGGATGGCGGACACAATCTGGGTAGCTGTAGATTCATCATATGTGTGAGAGGTCAGATTTCGACTCATGATCATGTCCATCCAAACCTCTCCGTTTTCGATCAAGCCGGATTGGAAGGCAACTCGAGTGGTATCTTTGGAACCATATAAGTTTTGAACACCGCGGTTTTCCAGAAAATCTTTCAATGTATTCCAAGCCAATTCATGGGTGAATTCAAAAGCCTGGATCAATCCCTGATTCTCAAGATTAGTTAGTGAACGTTGGTTCGCCAATTTGACACCTTCCTCTAATTGTGAATATGCCTTGAGGAAGTTATTAAACCGTTGCTTCCAACGAATGTCTTCCACGCTCATAATGGATCTCCATAAAGGATAAGTGATGATGGTCAGATAGTTGCAGGTCGGATCATTCTGTTTGTAGATTCTAGCACATCATCAAGTTAACCAGCATAAAGTGGTTTCTCTGGTATACGATCACTGCTCACACTAAGGGTTGGTTCACACCGGATTTATGATTCCACCTTATAACCCGGTGGTAAATGTCAACCATAATCGCAATGATTAACATTGGAAAAATGACAACGAACCCAGAAAGTCTGATCATAGTCACTATGTTTATAGCCTGGACCAATCCATTGGTAGGCTGAAAAAGCCCCATTAGGTGCCTGGTTGTGGTCCCGTAGGTAATTGCTATCTCGCTTGACACCGTTGTCAACAACACAAGTTACCTGGATCATGTTCATGTTCCCCTGGCTATACTGGCTTCAAATCCAACACCGGCGTGCCATTGATAGCATCCAGGCCGTGGACACATATTATGTTTCCCTCAACCGAAATTTAATTTACACTGTCACGCCGATCGGGTTTTGGCGCCGCGGACTACGCGATGTACCCGCGCCAATTATCTCCAACTGATCACCATATTCATCCAATAAAGGCAGCAAATGCTCATTAATTACCACGTGACAGTGGGGGCACGCCGGCGAGTAGAACAATATGGCGCGGACAACTGGCTCATCTGCCTGAACGGGGGATGGATTTACCAGTAATAATAAGCACACTACTAAGAGCATTAATCCGAACCAATATTTCATTTTTGTGAACCTTGAATACTGCGGGTTGCGTACCATCCAGTATTGAGAGCTTCTCTTATGTCAAAGTCTGGCACGTATGGCTTGATATCAAGAAGCGGTGAACCATCGAGCATATCTACTCCTTCGACTTCCAACACATTACTTCGCCTCTCGATCAGGCGCACCACCGATAAACCGATAGGATTTGGGCGGCATGGGTGGCGCGTGGCGAACAACCCTCGCAGCTGGTCGTCCATGAATGGCTTCACCCGCAAAGCGTAATCTCCCGAGCAATGAAACACATACAACAGATGCAGATGTGAAAATCCATCAACATCCTGCAGGCCATCGCTGAATTCAGGATAGATTTCGACCTGTCCGATTGCCTCTGAGGTGGAAGCTTGGATCGGCGTTTGGCTAGCGTCTGAAAAAGGCGAATGGATAACACCAATCGGGCGCATGATAAATTCCACAGCTTATCGTTTCTCCTTTGAATTTACATAAGTTAGTAATTTCACTCCCTGCACCTGCTGAAAAGTAGCTCCTTGACTGATAGTCTTCAAAGCATCAGTTTCATTTATGATGCGGGCACCCGATAGAATCCTAACACCATAATCGAAAAGAAGCGGGGAGAGCGGGGTGCTTGGTCCCAAAACCACGACCAAAGCATCGGGATGGCATAGTTCTAAAAGGTTATCCAGGGTGTGGTTGATTATTGCGCTGCCAGTTAACGCGACTATTTCAGCCTGGGGGATAAGATCAGCAGCCGCTTCAACCGGATATTCACCTTCCGCTGGCCTCTGTTCAATAACCCATAACTGACTAGCCACCTGTCTTAGTTTGGGGATAAAGGGAAAATGCCCGACCAGAGCTATCTTCTTTCCTGTCCCCCGGTCAGCCAGCACCTGGCCAGCATTTACCTCAACCGCTTGATCTATATCCACATCTAATAGAGAGTTCATGGCTGCCACACCGATGCTGGCTTCCAGCAAATTATCTGATTTAGCAAATTCAGCCAACTCACGCGAGCTTTTGTGGTGCAGACTACCGACATCGCGCACCTTCTCGTGACCGTGCGGTTGATCCCCCAGGAGCGTGGAAGCCAGCCCACAGTGGCGGCTGCATACTGCAGTCCAATGTGCTCCAACCAGAACAGATCGAACAGGAGCATCAAGTGTTATTGAGTCCAATAAATCATCTAACAGATACATAATCGCAATTATATCTCTCCTTAATTAATGAAGCTTGTCCACCCGGTCGATGATTTTGCCCTCAAAGTAAGCCATGACAGCCTGGTCGATGTCCCGGATTTCGGTGACCACGGGTTTAATGCCGCGCGACACCATGCTTTCGTAAGCACCCATTCCCATGCCGCCACAAAGCAGAGCTTCGCAATCAGCAATTGCTTCAGCCATCTGCAAGTGTTTGTTGTGTGCGGCAGAACCCATTCCATGCGGTTGCCCAGGCAATTCTGGTTCATGTGGCTGGTTAGCAAATTGGGCATGACCTAGCTTGTCACGCAGTTCACGCTCGACAATTTGCCCATCCTCAACAGTCACCACCAGATAATAAGGCGCCCTTCCAAAATGCTGGCTGATTGTCTTTCCGTCATCGGTAATTGCTGCAATTTTCATTTTTTACTCCTCAAAATGGATAAGATTTATCAAACGATTGGTTCGTTTAGAGACATACTTCTACTTCATTCCCCACTGAAGTGACGTTCTGATGGATAATCACGCTCATCAGTAGGGTAAAGCACCAGTATCGAACGCGATATGCCCGGGCCCAGATTTTGCCAGCGATGAGGATGGTGGGCTTCAAACAGCAAGCTGTCCCCTGGTTCTAACAGGTAGGTTTGCCCTTCAATGGTATAAAGCAGCCTGCCTTCCAGGCAATATATAAACTCATAACCTGTATGAACGATTTCTTGCACGCCACTGCCTGAATTCGGCTCAAGAATCACGACAAACGGCTCAACTCTCTCAATAACCGAGTCAGCACCTAAATCTTCCAGGATGCCATGATCGAACACAGCGCGCGGACGCTGGCCCGCCTTAACAAAGGCGACAATTCTCTTTGGTGCTTCAGTCTCAAAGAAAGCGGTAATTGGCACAGCAAGCGCTATAGCCAGCTGCTGGAGGGTGCTCACACTGGGAGAGCTCTTCCCATTTTCAATCAAACTGAGCGTGTTAATTGCCAGGCCACTTTTCCCAGCCAGGGCGCGGATAGATAAATCGCGTTCTTCCCGTATGCGCCTTAAGTTGCCCCCAACATCCACATCCATCGATGACTCTTTACTACCCCCTGACTTGCTTTCCGCTGGTTGCAGGTTTTGCCAGCGGAGACCTTGGCGCCTTCCAAATGGTGTACCCCTTCTCGGCATATATAACTCCTAATTCTATGGTTGCTATACCTAAATTTTAGTCGTTTAAGCCAATTTGTCAAGGGTTTAATACCATTTTGTTGTGTTATTTGGAGATAGATTGGTAAATAAGGTGGACCGCATATAACCATCAACGAGGACAGTCTTATTCAATGTGAACTCAACCTAAAGATGTCGTAGTAATTATTAGGTACTTGCCCACAGCCAGTAGATTAGCACTCCAACCAGCATCAGCAAAAGCAGCACTCCCAGGGCCAGTAAGAAGATTTTTAGATCATCACGCGGCCTGGTGCCAGCTACCTTGCCGGTCTGTCCGTTAACCAGCAGATGATAAGGCTTACCATGAAACTGATAAGTACCCACCCACAAAGGCAGGAGCGCGTGTTTAAAGGTGGTGCCACTCCAGCGGCCTCCACCACTACAGACATTGCGTTTCTCCCTACCTGGTTCGATGAAAAGGTGCAGGCGCTGGCGCACCTGCATAGAGACTCTTTCGCGTGCCATTAGAAAAGCATTTGCCACAGGGCGATCATAGTTTATTGTCGGCCAGCCAGCCAGTTGTTCTGGCTTGAATTCGACCACTTCCTTCAGCAGAAATGGTTCAATTGCCTCAACCTCAGCCTGCTCCAAGCCGCTAAAACCAGGGATAAGCACATCATCGTAGAATTGGTACTCAGAGCCGCTGCGACCTACCCACTGCGGGTTCCTTGGGCTGCCAACATTGACCTCACAGGACCAGGGCAGCTCCAGCGTGCCGTCGAAAGTCCAAAAGGGATAGTAAGCCAGGCGCAAATCAAAATCATGCGCATCCTGCATGAGATTATCAGGAGTAAAGATACTTTTACCTAACCAGGTGCGAACATGGCGATGCGCAGTTTCTGCATCGAGAGCGACCAGCCCAATAACTTGCGGCTCAAGCAGCTCTTCCATCTCGGGACAGTCAAGCAGGTGGTTGGAGCCACAGTAACTGCAGCGACTCACCAGATGAGCTGGGTCGAGCATGACCACTGCCCCACAGCTCTGGCAGGTGACCAGCTTTCTAGCCTCAGCCCAGCGATGGGCGCGAGTGGTGGGCATGACGAAGTCGATCACCTGCTCGGCGGCGTCTGTAGCCAGGTTGGCATCCACTGGTTGGATATTCCCACAGTAGCTGCAAATGAGACTGGCAACCTGGGGATTGAAGCTCATCCGCCCACCACACTGCGAGCACTGCATGGATTGTCCATCTACTTCAAGAGGTTCGGTAGGACGCTGCTGTGTAACGGTTTCACCTTGGGGTACAAGGCGGGAACGGTCGAGTTTGTCCGATAGCAGCACCAGCTGGCGGCGTGCACCTTCATTGTGCGGTTCGGCAGCTACAGCAAATTCCAGATACTTACGCTGTTCAGTGGGATCATCATTAAGCCTGGAAAGCCACAGCCATAGCCGGGCATCTCCGACCTTGAGCTGTACAGCTCTCTCGAGCAAGGAACGGGCCAGGGTTACCTCACCGTGCCTGGCAGCAGCAATGCCATCGCGGAGCAGGTCTTCAAACATCTTTTCAATAGAAGATGCAGGGGATGGTTCGATAAGGATTCGCCCATAAAGTCGGTGGAATTGGTTGAGGAAACAGGCATGACCATCAGTGAAGAACCGTTACAGCACACTTGCTTGATGAGATGAACACAATCATAGTCTTCACCAGTTTACAAGACGAACACCCGCAGGACTGCATCCACAATTAACCCGAGCAGGTAAAGCATCCCAAAGCGCCGATTATGCACGAAAGCAGAGGCGACAAACCAAAGTGGCCAGGCATCCGTCGGATAATCTTCAGGTTTATCTTCAGGCTTGGGGTGCTTATACATCGGCCAAAGCACCTTGAAAAAAGTCCATAATGCCAGGATGACGATCAACAGCACAGGAGTGAAAAAGCTGATTACCACTAGGTAAATCACTGACAGATATTGTAGAATGGTCATAGCAACTACAACTTTGCGCGCCAAACCCTCACCCAAAATCACCGGCAAGGTGTGGATGCCCTTCTCTTTATCTGGCAAAAATTTGTCGATGTGCTTACCGAAGATGACCGTGGTAACACCCAAGGCATATGGCAGGCTAGCGATGACCACATTCCAATCCCACAAACCGGTGATGACGAAATACCCACCCCCAATCATTAAAGGACCCCAGACAATAAGTACAGACAGCTCTCCAAGGGCGATGTACTTCAATGGATAGGTGTAGAACAAGAGAAAGAAGGCACCTGCGCCCAGCAAAATGAGAGCTAAGTAACCGCGCACGTAGACTAAAACCAAGCCAGCGATCAAGGCTAACAGCCCGGTTACGAGTATGAACCCCAGCATCTGGCGTTTGGTCATCAGACCATGCTCGAGGGGCTGCGGTCCGTACTGCGCCCGGTAGTAATTGTCCTTATCCACCCCTTTGATATAGTCGGTGTAATCGTTGATCAGGTTGTTGGTGGCATGAGCCAGGATTAAGCCCAGTGCCAGGAGGACCCATAATCCCAAATGAAAACGTCCGTGCTGGTAAGCTAAGATACCGGCTATGCCAGCTGAGAGAAAGGTCATCACCAATACGGCAGCCCTGGTGGATATCAGCCAGCGGGAAATAATGTCCAGCGAATCCCATTCGGATTTGCTGATGCGCGGGATGACCTGTAAGGCACGCAGCCACATTGCAATGTTCATGTATTTTCTCCATCTTTAATAGTCGA
>JACUUU010000136.1 GCA_014859065.1 Anaerolineales bacterium | reverse complement strand
TAATCGACGCGACCGGTCGACCAATCGACGAACGTGGTCCCATCAGAGTGCATAAAAGATTAGCAATAGAACAACCAGCAACGGGAATGACAATGCGTGTTCCGGTCTCAGAACCATTACAAACAGGTATAAAAGTTATCGATGCCCTGATCCCCATTGGGCGTGGGCAGCGTGAATTGATCCTGGGAGATCGCCAGACTGGAAAGACTGCTATAGCCTTAGATACGATTATCAATCAAAAAGGCCAGGATGTCATATGCATTTACTGTGCTATCGGCCAGCGCGCTTCAGCAATTGCCAAATTGATTGATTCTTTGCGCCATTACGGCGCGATGGAATATTCCATAGTAATGGTCGCCAGCGGCATAGATGCGCCGGGATTGCAGTTCATCGCACCTTATGCAGCCACAACCATTGGAGAATACTTCGTAGAGAATGGACGCGATGTTTTGATCGTCTATGATGACTTGACAAAACATGCCCGCGCCTATCGAGAACTATCGCTCTTACTGCGGCGACCACCAGGGCGCGAGGCATTTCCGGGGGACATTTTCTACATTCATTCGCGCCTCCTGGAACGTTCGACAAACCTGGCGGATAAATACGGCGGCGGATCTTTGACCGCTCTTCCAATTATAGAAACCGAAGCGCAGAATATCTCAGCGTATATTCCAACCAACATCATCTCAATCACTGATGGGCAGATCTATTTATCTCCAGAATTATTTCAAAGGGGTATCTTGCCGGCTGTGGATGTGGGCAGGTCAGTTTCACGGGTGGGCGGAAAAGCTCAGCTGCCCGCTTACCAAAGCGTAGCTGGAAATTTACGCCTTTCATATTCCCAATTCGAAGAATTAGAAGTCTTCGCCCGCTTTGGTACCCGCCTGGAAAAAGAAACCCGCGAACAACTAGAACGTGGCGAGCGTGTCCGTGAAGTGCTAAAGCAAACGCAGTTCGATACCATCCCAGTTCCCGACCAAATATCCACACTCCTGGCTGTCGTCGAAGGGATATTCGACTCACTTTCGATCGAGCAGATAGAGGCAGCAGAACGAGAGTTGCGCAAGAGGGTTAGTAGCGAGCTACACGAAGTGTTCCGCTCAATCGAGGCGGGTCAACCGCTGGAAGAAGAAGATCGAACTGCGCTTATAAATACAATCAAAAAAGCTGTTGAGGCGGTTAAGTCAGGATCCGATGACCCAAACGCTTGAATCTCTGAGAGGCAAAATCAATAGCGCGACAGACTTACTCTCTGTGGTAACGACGATGAAGGCAATTTCTGCCGTCAATATCCGTCATTCCGAGAAAGCAGTAGAAGCTTTGGCAGAGTACAACCGCACCATTGAGATGGGATTGAAGATCCTATTGATGAACAGCGAAACCACACTTACGGGGGAATCAACGCTCAAGAACAACCAGTTTGGAGCGATAATATTTGGTTCGGATCAAGGTCTGGTGGGTCAATTCAATCGCGTGATTGTAAACCACGCATTAAACGAGATGAACCGGTTTAAAATCGCCGAACAAGATCGGATACTTTTGGTGGTCGGAATTCGATCGGCAGCTATTCTCGAACAAGGCGAGCAACGGATTCGATCAATCCTTCCAGTGCCTTCATCAATCCCACACATCACCCAGATGCTGCAGGAAATCATCGTGCTGATCGAATCACTGCGGCAAGAACATGGGTTAGACCGTCTGGTTTTATTCTATAACCATCCTCAATCAGGCGTCTCCTACCGACCAGTCTCACTGCAGCTGCTGCCGATTAACATCCGGTGGCTGCAGAATATTGACGAGAAGGAATGGAAGTCGCGCTGCTTGCCGACCTTCACCACAGATCCCAATCGCTTGTTCTCAGCACTGATCCGAGAGCATTTTCTGGTTTCTATGTTTTCTGCTTACGCTCGATCGATGGCCAGTGAAAACGCCAGTCGCCTCGCCACTATGCAAGTTGCAGAAAGAAATATCGAAGAACGGATTGAAGAATTAACTCATCATTATCACCAGACCAGACAAACCGCCATCACAACAGAAATCTTAGACATTGTAGCCGGCTTTGAAGCTTTGACCGGTTAAGGGGAGTTCTCAACAAGCAGCATTGAACTGATCTCACGATTCAAGATATTAACGATAAAATTGCCTTGTTTGTTCAGGGAAAGCCATAAACTAAGAAAGTAATCGCTAGACAAAATATGTACCAGGCATTTTAACCACATTCGCTGCAGGTATCTCGGCAATGACACCTGAAATCACTCTAGTTTTAGCCATCATCTTTGTTGCTGTGATCTTGTTCGCCACCGAAAAGCTGCGTGTGGACGTGATTGCACTGCTCGTCTTGCTGACCTTGATCCTGACTGGGCTGTTAGAGCCATTAGAAGCATTCTCAGGATTTTCCAACCCAGCAGTGATCACCGTATGGGCAGTATATATCGTCTCCGGAGGGCTTTTTCGCACTGGTGTGGCTGATATGCTTGGTGAGCAAATCATCCGCATAGCGGGTAAAAGTGAACCGCGATTGATTGTCATTATTATGCTTACTTGCGGCACGATGTCTGCTTTCATGAACAATATCGGTGCGACTGCGGTCTTGCTCCCAGCTGTGGTGGGCATTTCTCGGCGGGCAAAGATTCCGGTTTCACGCTTGCTGATTCCGCTATCCTTCTCGTCTCTGATGGGAGGGAATATGACCCTGATTGGCACCCCTCCTAATGTTTTAGCCACCAGCATTCTGGCTGATAGAGGTTTACCCTCATTCGGTTTTATTGATTTCTTACCTACTGGGCTGATCGTTTTTGGGACCGGCATAGTTTATATGGTGTTGATTGGTCGCCACCTTCTGCCTGCCCATCAAAGCACAGATACTACACATACCTCAAAACAGATAAGGGACTATGCCAGTGAGGTGAGTTTAAAACCAAACAGCCCTCTGATTGGGAAAACCCTTTACGAATCACGATTGGGGGCGGATTATGATATCACTGTTATCACCATTATCCGGCAGGGCAAGCTTCAGTCCTCAATCAATCGTGATACCCAAATATTGGAGAATGATATTCTGGTTGTGGAAAGTTCCGTTCAGAATCTCATGCGCGCTCGTGATGCCTTGAACCTGACGATTGAAGCTGAAAGAAAGTTTGCCCTCGACGATCTTGACCAGGATAGCACGCATATCGTGGAGGTCACGCTGGCTCCCCGTTCGCGCATGGTTGGACAAAGTCTGCGAGGTGCGCGTTTCCGAGACCTGTATGGGTTTACAGCTCTGGCAGTCTGGCGCGGTGGGGAGGTGATCACCCGCCGTCTGCGCGATGTGCGCTTGCGGTTTGGTGACGCCTTACTTTTGAAGGGGCCACAATATCGTCTACCAGCCCTGATTCAGAGCGAAGATTTCCTGGTACTTGAACCAGTGCAGCTGGAACTGCGCAGGAGGAATAGAGCTCCACATGCGGTTGGGATTATGGCGCTGGTGTTGGGTTTGGTTATTGTAGCTGACTTCCATATCTCCACCGCCATGGTGATTGGTTCAGTGTTGATGGTCCTGAGCGGGGCACTAACCATGGACGAGGCTTACCAAAGCATTGAATGGCGAAGCATCTTTTTGATTGCGGGTATGCTCCCCCTGGGTATGGCAATGGATTCGACCGGGACTGCTAGATTTCTGGCTGATCAGATCATTGCCCTGATTGGTGGTTTTGGACCCATCGCTATCCTGGCTGGTATCTACATCCTTTCCAGCCTGGTCACTGAGCCAATGTCTAACGCAGCTGCGACTGTATTAATGGTACCAATATCTATCGACGTGGCACTTGGTCTTGGCGCCAGCCCGCAAGCTTTCGTGCTGACAACGGTTATTGCGGCATCAACCAGTTTTCTCACACCAGTGGGTCACCAGGCAAACGTGCTGGTATTTGGCCCGGGAGGCTATCGTTTCTCCGATTACACCAGAGTGGGGGGATTACTTAACATCGCCATCCTGGCGGCTACGCTGATCTTCCTGCCGATGATCTGGCCGCTTTTCCCTTAATGGATGGTATTGTCAGACTTTAATGTGTTTCTAGACGTACAGATGCAAAGAAAACCTCTATATCGACTAACCTGAACTAAATCGGGTTATCCCTTTCTTCTCGCCACCATGCGGACAAATCCTAAATTACGACCGGCATCTACGCGCAGCATATTGGCCTCCTCGGGAAAATCTGAAATACCACGATTAATCTTGGTCTCTTCCCAGAGCAGCCACTGCTGCCAACCATCAGGGATCATATCAGCAAGATCGACGGTTACCTTTGCGCTCTTTTCCCAATGAGTACGCCACCAATCCGGGTTATGGAAACTCCACAATTCCCAATCCCAAAAAGGTTGCAAATGGTCAGGCAGCCCTCTATCAAACTCATTAACTAAACCAGGAACAACAATACCTATCTGCCCACCAGGTTTAACGAGCTTTGAATAGTACCAGCCCAGATAAAGATCATCAGTGCCAAAATAATGATAAGCATCCAGACTGATAAGGGCATCGAAGAATTCGTCGGCATATGGCAAATCATGGGCTTCGGCGTGAATAGGGTAAACCCGGTCTTCCACCTCAGCTTCTTTAATACGCTGCCAGTTCTCTGTAGGTTTGACCCACAGATCAGTTGCCCAAACTTGGACACCAAATTCTTTTGCAAGGAAAATCGAGCTGATAGCTTTTCCGCATCCCATGTCGAGCACGCGCATATTAGGTGCCAAATCAATTTTCTGTGAAAGCGATTCAGCCAACCAAAGAACATTGGGACCCATCTGATTTTCCAAGACCCACTCCAGATCATAGCCAGCGGAGCGGGGATAAGCCTCCAGCTGGAGATTTTCAGCAAGCTCGCTTTTTGTATGTTTCATAATCATCCTGTATTTTTCAAGTTTGTTGCCAGTGACTTAATCTCTATTATAGTGCCAAAAGTTTGTAACTATTGAATAAAGCGGTTAAAATCAACCTAAAAAAGGAGTTATCATGAAAATACTTATCCGTTGGGCAATTATTGCTTTTTCCCTTTTTGTCGCCGCCTGGCTTGTTCCAGGCATCCAAGTTGAAGGTGACGGCTGGATTGTCTATGCCCTGATGGCAGTAGTCCTGGCTTTAGTGAATGCATTTGTGCGGCCAATCCTCAAGCTTTTGACTTGCCCCTTGATTTTCTTGACTTTGGGTTTGTTCACCTTGGTCATTAACGGTTTAACCCTGTGGCTATCCTCCTGGATTGCGGT
Source organism: Anaerolineales bacterium (assembly GCA_014859065.1). GTDB lineage: Bacteria > Chloroflexota > Anaerolineae > Anaerolineales > UBA4823 > Kmv39. The sequence continues at coordinate 3,683 of JACUUU010000136.1, read as the reverse complement.
CAACTGGTTGAATGTGGGTTTCCATGTTGATGGCTTTTTGTCTGCCTTCTTAGGCGGGTTGATCGTGAGTATCGTGAGCGTTGTGCTTTCGTCTATTTTGCGTGATAAGGAATAAAACCAAGCCAAATGGTCGATCGTAACTGATAATTTCCACTCAATAAAAACTAACCGGTTTTTGATTGGTGCACATATTTACCCATTGGAGACGAAATCTGAAAAGAAAAACCGAGATAAATTTATGAGAAAATCTACCATCAATTCAATGCTTAAGCTACCTCGATCTAATGACACCTGGTTTCTTGGCAGCCGGCAGTTGCGTCTTTTTATCGCACCTGAAGATCGAGATCCATACAAACCATATTTGTTACTGCTCTTCAATCTCGATCAGGGTCTAATTAGAAATTTCGAACTGGCTGATCAGACTCCAACAAAAGAACAATACGAAAAATTCATCGCTGCCTCGATGAGAAAGAAGCAAGCAGATAGCGGTATTCATCCCCAACGACCTGCGTGCATACATTTCGAAAACAATAAAGTGATGAAAGAGCTTCGATCTTCTCTGAATGGGTTCGAAGTGCAGGTGAAATACAGACCTCAAACGGAACTGCTCTCAGATATCGTCAAAAATCTGGAGCAGCATTTTCACGAAGATGAACCCGACTTCCCGGGCTTGTTGTCCAATCCTGGTGTCACCCCTAAAATGATCGCGGCTATGTTCGATGCAGCCGCACAATTTTACCGGGCTGCTCCATGGATCTCATTGACCAACAACGATGTCCTGGCTGTGCGGGTGCATCCACAGATAGAACCCTGGTATATAACTGTTATGGGTCACGGTGGAGTAGAATATGGATTGGCACTTTATAAAACCTGGGAAAACGTGAGACTTGCCCATCTTCCTCATGATCGTCCTGATGATTGGGTGCCACCAACAGGAGCGCAATCCTTTCTGTTCAATCCAGCGACTTTTATTCCTTACGATGATCTGGATGCAATCCAAAAATATGGGTGGGAGGTGGTCGATTATCAAACTATCCCCACCCCGTTGATTTTTATCCCTCCCGATAGAGTTGAACGCCCAAATGGGGATGAAATTCTTTGGTATGAAGCAGTCTTGAGGGCAATACCAATCTTCGAAAAAGAACACCTAAAAACTGATAAGCGAGGAAACCGCATACCTTCTGAAGCAGAGATAGCGGTGCAGATTTTTAACGGAACTACCACAGTTGAGATCAAAATACCTGCGGGTGATCTGCCAAAAAATAGTAGTTGGAGTCCAAATCTTGATGAATTTGATGATGACCATGAAATAAAACCGCCATTTGACCGCCGGATATTAGAAAAAGATTTGTCTCAAGTTTCAGCGATTATTGGAATAGACGAAACCAGAGATGCAAAATTGCTAGAAGCTCAAGAGCTGATCTACCAGGCTTGGGAAGAAAACAACCCCGCCAAGCGTATCATCCTGGCACATCGAGCTCTGAAGGTTTCACCCAACTGCGCTGATGCTTATGTTCTACTGGCGGAAGAGGAAGCAGACAGTCCTGAAAGAGCACTCCAATTTTATCAATCCGGCATCCAGGCTGGTGAGCGTGCCCTCGGTGAGGAATATTTCAAGGAAAATAAAGGCCACTTTTGGGGATTGTTAGAAACCAGGCCATATATGCGCGCTCTGGAGGGAGCTGCCCGCTGCCTTTGGATCCTGGACAAAAAAGAGGAAGCGATCCAAAGCTATCAAAAGCTACTTGACCTCAACCCCAACGACAATCAGGGCATCCGTTATATATTGGCTGACCTCTATCAAGATTACCGGGCTGATAAAGAATTGGAGCACTTGATTAGTCAATTTGAAAATGACTGGTCTACGGTGTGGCTATATACCCGAGCATTGTTGGCATTTAAAAAGAGTGGTGAAAGCAATGAAGCAAACCAAATTCTGAGTGATGCAATGGCACAAAATCCTTTCGTGCCAGAATACCTGACTGGCAAGAAACGCGTACCTGTGAGAATACCCAACACCATTGTGTGGGGCGATGAAACCGAAGCAGTCAGTTACGCAAGCGACCACCTTAATTACTGGCGAGAGGTTCCAGGAGCAGTCGATTGGATAACAAAACGTTACAAGGAAGAGAGCCCAATACCCTCTAAAAGTTACCAAAGGGCTAACCCTGCCTTCAGAGAATGGGAAGAAAAAATTAGTAAAAAGAACAGCGAAATCGCTGAAGACTTACCGTTGAGAAAGGATGTAATAACCCTGATCACTTATCTGCGCGAACAGCGTGTGGTTGGGACCCGTACTACGGGTAATTTCCCGCTTAAAGCTGTGCGAGAGATCATTTCGCGATTTGTGAATTCTCCAAAACTGGAGAAGGGCCTCGGGGATTCGACCTATCGGATTCGCAGTGAGTACGATGTCTGGCCTCTTTATTTTTGTCACGTCTTAGCCGATGTGGCTGGCCTGATCGAAGGTGGGCATTCCAAACGCTGGAAGATCACTTCCGAGGGAGAAAAATTCCTGTCCCAACCGGCGCACATTCAAGTCCAGCGTTTACTGGCAACCTGGTGGAATGAAGTAAACTGGTTGATTGCGTTTGATAATATAGACATAGGAGAAGAGCTGCCATATCATTTTGAATGGAATACACTGCAATTCCTGCTCGAACAACCTGTTTCCAAGACGATCAAATTTGAACCTTTCGCCGATCAATTAATTGAACTTGTAAACCTTGAGCAACATAACAGAATCCTAGATTTCGACCGGGATATATTACATGCAGGCATCTTGAGGATGGTGATTAATCCATTGATCGAATTTGGTGTAGTGGAGGGCGATTACCAGGTGAATGTAATCTATGAGTTTGAGTTCAAAGATCTGGTTTCCTTCCGCATAACTAGTTTTGGGAAAAAGATTCTTGAAACCTTAAGTTAAGTATTTCAAACCAACTCCAGAGGCAAAGAAAGATTTGATCTTCAGAGGGATGAATACCTCGGGCTTCTATATCCTCAGAATCTTGGATTATAGCTTGCATTTCATCAAAATTATAGTATTCTATCCCTTAACACCACTATTAAGATTCATCTAATAATCAATTTGAGCATAATTTCATAAACCTACCATACAAAAAGGAGCAAAAAATATGGAAGAATTAGTAAAACTCGTGTCGAAAAAGGCTGGTATCCCTGAAGCCCAAGCCAAAACAGCCGTCGAAACAGTTATAAAGTTCCTCAAGCAAAAACTGCCTGCGCCAATAGCCGGACAGGTTGACACCATTTTAGCCGGAGGCAAGGTTGATGATCTTACCAAAGGTTTGGGTGGGCTGTTAAAGAAGAAATAAATCAAACAGCGGCATCCAAGAATTCAGTCTATCAATAACGGTCATTGACCATCTCAATTTGAGCAGATTGTTGAATGGAGGCACGGATGACAAAACTAAACTACGTCGAAGGAATAGGTGAAGTATACGCTCAGAAGCTTGTAGAGGCAGGCATCCGGTCTGTCGAACGTTTTCTAGAACATGGTTGCACTCCGGCAGGTCGTAAAGAAATTGCCGAGAAATCTGGTATCAGTGAAAAATTAATCTTAGAATGGATTAATCACTGCGACTTGTATCGCATCAAAGGTGTTGGCGAAGAGTACGCTGACCTGTTGGAAGCGGCAGGTGTCGATACAGTTCCCGAGCTGG
>JACUUU010000135.1 GCA_014859065.1 Anaerolineales bacterium | reverse complement strand
CTCACCTGACGACCATCCTCGATCTCAATCAAGGGGATATCCTCTCCCAGACAGCCCTCTCGCGCTTTAGGACAGCGTGGTTCGAAAGCGCAGCCAACCGGCAAGTCGATCAAATCAGGCACTGTACCGGGGATTGGGGTGAGCTTCTTTCTCTCCCCCGCGATGCGCGGTATACAAGCTAATAAACCCTGCGTGTAAGGATGTTTAGGGTCCTCGGTAACCAGCTCGGTAGGTCCTTTTTCCACTACCCGGCCGGCGTACATCACCGCAATTTGTTGGCTGAATTCAGCTGCCAGCCCCAGGTCGTGGGTCACCAGCACGATGCTCACCCCAAACTCCTGGTTGATTTGCCGCAGCAAGTCCATGATTTGCGCTTGCACTGTCACGTCCAGGGCGGTTGTGGGTTCGTCTGCCAGGATAATCTTCGGGTTGCATGCCAGGGCGATCGCGATCAGCGCTCTCTGTTGCATCCCACCGCTGTATTCGTGCGGGTAGCGTTTTGAGGCTTCCTTAGGCGTGGGGATTCCCACGTCCCCCAGCACTTCCAGCACCCGTTCTCTTTCCGCTTGCCGTTGTTTGCGGTTGAAAGGCCACGGTCGCCTGCTTTTGCCGCCGTTCAATAAGCCGTGGATGCGCAGCGATTCGCCGATTTGCTCGCCGATCGGGAACACCGGGTTGAGGGTGGTCATCGGGTCCTGGAACACCATCGCGATTTCCTTGCCCCTCAATTTGCGGATACTGTTCCTGCCCATCTTGATCAGGTCCTTGCCCTCGAAAAGCACCTGCCCCGCCACGGTCTTGCCCGGGAAGGTCACCAACCGCAGGATCGACAGCATGGTCACGCTCTTGCCGCAGCCCGATTCACCTACCACGCCCAGCAGCTCGCCGCGCTGCAGGGTAAGGTCCACCCCGGATACCGCCCGTACCAGGCCGCGCTTCAATTCAAAAACGGTGGTCAAATTGCGTACTTCCAATAAGGGTTCGTGATTGGAGGCCATAATTACTCTATCTTCAAGCGTGGATCCAGGATATCGCGCAGCCCTTCCCCGAACAGGTTGATCGAAAGCACCAGCGCCAGGATCGCCAGACCAGGCATGGTCGACACCCACCAATGGGTCAGCATGTAATCCCGTCCCGCAGCCACCATGTAGCCCCAGGCCGGATCGGGTGGTTGGATGCCCAGCCCCAAGAAGCTCAAGCTGGCTTCGGTGATGATCATGTCGCACATCCTCAGCGTTCCCAGCACGAACACCGAGTTGATGATATTGGGCAGGATCTCGCGCACGATGATGGCTGGGTTCGAGCGTCCCACCACTCGGGCAGCATCCACGTACTCGCGCGTCTTCTCCGCCATCATCTCTCCCCGCACCAGGCGGAAGAATTCCACCCAGCCTTTAAATGTCAATGCCAGGATCAAATTCCAGAATCCGGGACCCAGGAAAGCCATTACGCCAATGGCGAAGATCAAGAACGGGAAAGCCAGCAGCAAATCTGCAAAGCGCGACAGGATGTAATCGAAACGCCCGCGGTAGTAACCTGCTATGGCCCCCAACGTGGTCCCCACCACCACCGAGATGCTCACCGCGATAATGCCCACCGCCAGGGAAATGCGCGCCCCGTGGATGATGCGCGTCAGGATGTCGCGCCCCTGTGCGTCGGTCCCCAAGGGGAAGGTCAGCGAGCCTTCAGCCTGCCAGGCTGGCGCAATCAACCTCTCGCGCAAACTGCCCATCCTGGGATCATGCACCGTTATTTGGTCGGCAAAGATAGCTGCTAGCACGAATAAGATCACCACCAGCCCTCCCAATAACGACAACGGCCGGCGCCGCATGGCATCCATCAACTTGATGAACCCCAACCACTGCAGCCTCAGCTGGATAGCGATCGGATACCAGAATTGTGTCCAGGGGGTAAGGGTTTTTTCCATAAAGATTCTACAGGGTTATCTTCGGATTGAGATAGGTATACAGGATGTCGACGATCAGGTTTGCCATAACAAAAATAAATGCATAAATCATCACCGCCCCTTGCACCAGCGGGAAATCGCGGTCGAAGATGGCGCTTACCACCACTCGCCCCAATCCGGGCCAGCTGAACACCGTTTCTACGATCATGTTGCCCCCCAAGAGCACGCCAACCTGTAAGCCCACCACCGTGACGGTGGGGATCAGCGCGTTGCGCAGCGCATGTTTGATCACCACCAGCGTCTCCAGCTGCCCTTTGGCACGTGCCAGGGTGATGTAATCCTGGCGCAGGACTTCCAACATGCTCGATCTCAGCACGCGCGCCACGATGGCTGCCACTGCTGCCCCCAGACTCACCGAGGGCAGCGCCAGATGTTTGAGGCTGCTGATTAATGCCTCGCGGTTACCGGTCAGGATGCTGTCCAACACGTAGAAGCCAGTGACTTCCTCTAGATTCATTCCAAAACCGATGCGCCCTTGCACCGGCAGCCACTTGAGCTGCACCGAAAATATTATTATGAGCACGATCCCCAGCCAGAATGCCGGCATGGAGATGCCCAAAAAAGCGCCGGCCATCGTGGTTTGGTCGATCAATGAGTTCTGCTTGACCGCTGAAATGATGCCAATCGGTATCGCTACCACCAGGGCAAAGATCAATGCACCTAATGCCAGTTCAATCGTGGCTGGCAAACGATCCACGATGATGTCGGTCACTGGTCTGCGCTGGATGTAAGAATTGCCCAGATCGCCGCGGATCGCTCCCTGCAAAAATAGCCCTAACTGCACAGGAAGTGGCCTATCCAGGTTGAATTCCCTCTGCAGCCGTTCGATCTCGCCTTCTGAGATGACCCCGCCGGAGCCCATCATGATATCTACCGGGTCGCCTGGGCTTAAGCGCATGAACAGGAACACCACCACCGCCACGCCGAACATGATCGGGATGGTTGCCAGTATTCGTTCCAGGATTTTTACAGCGCGCACGGTAATCCCTTTATATCACATTATGAGGAGTTTTCAAACTACGACCTGGGGTCTAGGTGCGGAGTCCACACCCAGATCCCTGATCGATCAGTTACGGACCTTAAGTTTACGGTCCCAGGCAAACATTGTGCAGATTGATGCGGCTGTCTGAGGCCGGTTCCCAGTTCTGAACTCGGTCGGAAGCTGCTTCGAAGACATCTGGCAGCAGCAAGAAGGCTGCCGGAGCTTCTTCATACAGGATCTCCTGCACTTCGTAATACATCGCCTGGCGAGTTTCGAGATCAGCCTCGGTTTCACCGGCTTGAATCAGCTCATCTACTCTCTCGTTGCTGTAGCTGGAGAAATTGCCCCGCCCCCAATATGCTACACCTTCGGTATAGGTGTGCCATTTAGCTTCTATGTGTCCCGGCGGTGTGAAAGTTGAGTCACCCCAATCGCTCACGTAAGCCTGCCGCTCCCCAGCTCTCAACAGCGGCAGCACCACGCCGTACTCCCACACTCGTACGCTCACATCGATGCCTAACTCACGCAGCATGCCTGCCAGTGCCTCAGCTAAAGCGGCCATCTCGGGTGGGCTGTCCAGGGTGAATGCCATGGGTACTCCGTTCCTGTCCAGCATGCCATCATCGTTCGTGTCCTCCCAGCCGGCATCCGCCAGCAATTCCAGGGCACGCTCAGGATCGTATGGATAGGGTTCAAGGTCGGGGTGGGCCATGCTGTTCAACGGCGAAAGCACGCCTGCCAGCGGTTGGCCTCTCCCATTGTAGAGGGTCTCGATCAACAGGTCTACATCGATGGCGTAGTTCATCGCCTGCCGCACGCGCACATCGTCGAATGGCGCTAGCGTCACGTTCATCTGCATCCAGATCGGGCGTGTGCTGGGCGCGGTATACACCTCTACTCCAGGTGTCTGCTCCAGCAGCCTCACCAGTTCCGGTGGTACTTCGGCGATGATGTCCACTTCGCCTGCCAGCAGGGCAGCCACACGCGTCGAAGCTTCTGGGATGGTGCGGAAAACCGCCCCCTCTACACAGGCTGGACCATCCCGGTCCAGGGTTGGTGCGCCACCCCAGTAATCGTCAAAGCGTTGCAGCACGATCTCATCATATCCAGCTGTCGCCGAGACGAATTTGAACGGTCCCGTTCCAACCGGGTTATTGAGAAAGCCTTCTGCTCCTACCTCTTCCATGTAATCCATGGGGATGATCTGGTTGTGCACCAGCAGCTGGTCCCAAACCGGCCACGGGCTTCTGAAATTGATCAGCACCGTGTAATCATCGATTTTCTCCAGGCTGTCCATCGGCCCTAAGAAACCCCGCCGCGGCGAACTGTGCGGTTCCGGGTATTCGATGGCATCGTCCGTCAGGATGCGTTCGTAGGTATAGATCACGTCGTCCGCCGTCAGTTCCTCTCCGTTATGGAACATGACGCCCTGGCGCAGCTTGACCTCTAAAGTCGTCTCGTCCAGCCATTCCATCGATTCGGCGATCTCCAGGTGAACGCCGCTGCGCGTATCGCGTGTCACCAATCCGTCGAACATGTTGCGGATGACGTTCTCTGTCTCCCGGTGGCTGTAGTCAGCCGGATCCAGGGTTAACGGTGTCCGCGCCAGTGCCACGATGATCGTTTGCCGGCCAGGAGGTGCTTCCGGTGTAACTTCTACCGGTACCACCACCGTCCGCTCCACGATTTCACCTTCCACCAGTTCGGTTATTATGATAGTTTGTGGCTCAGGTGTGTCTACCGGTTCAGGTGTAGCTGGTGCGCAGGCTGTCACGAAAAACACCAGCACCAATGCCAGCACTCCAATGTTGAAGATCGTTTTTCGCCTTTGTCGTGTTTTGAACATCTTATCCTCCTAGATAAACTATTCTTTAACGATTAATGCATCAAGATGCCAGATTTACCACGGCATAAAAAAAGAAACTTTTATACTTGAGTTTCACCTCCTCTCATGTTTTTGCTGTCGTCTACCACCCCCCTAATAATGAGTCCAGATCCGAACTTTTTAGATGCTCCACCAAAGCCATCATGGCGGATTCTAAATGCTGGCGAACCAGTTTCTCAGTTAACTGCTCGTCTCCCCTGCGGACAGCCTCAATTATAACCCAGTGTTCTTGTAAAGATTCTGCCGCCCGGTCAGGGATGATCCACAGGGTATCTTGAGGATAATTCGACCTGAATATGGTAATCAACTGCTGCAATCGAGGTGAGTTTGCCAGGGTATAGAGGCTCATATGGAAATCATCATGCAGGTCTGCCAGGCGATCGTAGTGCTCATTTTGCAGACATTCCTGCATTTCAGCATGAATCTTCTCGAGCTTCTCGGCTAAACGAGCCAATTCCTCTGCCTCGGCGGAGGTTACCGCAAGCCGGGCAGCCAACCCCTCGAGCGCACTCCGGATCAAACACACCTCTTTAGCGTCTTGTATGTTAAACTCAACCACCCGCACCCCCTTATGCGGCAAATGAATCAATATACCCTCGACCTCAAGGCGTCTGAAAGCCTCTCGTATAGGGGTCGGGCTGATGCCAAGCTGTTGGGCGAGGTTTTCCTGGCGAAGTTTTTCACCAGGTTTGATCTCCCCCTTTAAGATGGCGTCTCGCAGGATCTGCACCACCCAATCAGTTTGGGTTTTAAATTTTCTTTCTTCGCTCAAGGAGATCCTCTAAACCTGCATATTATATATAAAATATACCACAAAGCAAAATCCCCGTCGAATCTTATTCGCCAATTCTGATTCAGCCGAACTGATTCCTGATAAAATTCGGGAAATATTAACTACAAAAGTTGCGGGAGTGCCACAATTGATTAAACGCATTGATCTCGCCGGTAACCACTACACCATGGGGCTCCAACACGGCTACCAGGTGCGGCGGTTACGCCCACAAATTTCTTCTGCCATCAAGAACCGTTTGCTTCTTCTGGCTAAACTGGATCGAGATTTTGAAACCAGGATAGAAAATCTATCTTTACTGTGGGAGGAAATCGCACGACCCACCCTGGATATGATGCGAGGGATGGCAAAAAACCTGTCCTTTGAGTGGGACACATTTTTACGTTATACAGTGGGGTCATATCTGGTTGACCGAGCGCTGCAATCCAGGTTAAGTGATGGCTGCACGGTTTGGGCTGCCATCTCACCAGTAACGAGCGATGGAACCACTATGCTGATCAAGAACCGGGACTACCGCCCCTGGCATAAAGATATTCAGTGCCTGGTACGGGCGAAACCGGCGCGTGGTTACCAATACACCTATCTCACCAGCGCAGGAAGTCCTGGAGTATACAGCTCTGGCATAAACGAAGCCGGGTTAGTTGTTGCTGACACTCACGTCGCTTCCTTGGACATTGGCAAGGGAGTGGCCCGTTATTCTCTGACCATGGAACTGCTCGAACATCATCCCAATGTGCGCAGCGGTTTAGATTATTTGAACCAGGTGACCCACATAGGCGATGGTACGTTGGTCTTACTAGATTCACAAGGAGACATGGCGGTGTACGAATGCGGGCATACGAAACGAGGCATCATAAGAGGACCAGGAGGTTTTGTGGTCAGCACTAACCATTTCGTTTCTGATGAATTAAACCAACATTGGATGGACTACAACCCACCGAAGTTGCGCGGAAACTCTGAGGCAAGATACGCACGTATTTCAAAAGTTCTCCAAGCCTCTTCAGGACAAATTGATGTCCAATTTGCCATAAAACTGATGGCAAGCCACGGCAACCGGCTGGAATCTCTTTGCCGCCACCAAGATTTTTCTCCCCGTTCGACCACAATCTCCAGTGTCATTTATTTACCTCAACAAAATCTGATTTACCTTGCCAATGGCCTTCCGTGCAGGGAGCGATTTCACTCTTGGCCAGCGATCCGCTAAGAAATCACGAGATTTACCATTGCCAATACACGAAAATCGTAATATAATATAGCAATTCCTACGAATTGCTTATGACTCGATCATCCAAACTTGACCACATCGATTTAGATATCATCTCTCACTTGCAGCACGATGGCCGGAAGCCTTTTACTGAAATTGCGGCCAATGTAGGCATTTCAGAAGGCACAGTTCGCAACCGATTTCAGCGCTTGACCTCGGATCAAACCATCCAGGTCATTGGGATGGCTGACCCAATCCAATTGGGCTTCGATGCGCCAGCCATGATTGGTGTATCAGTCCACCCTACCCAGTTGATGAATGTAGCTGAAGCCATCGCAGATTTCGAAGAGGTCAGCTATTTGATTATGGTCTCAGGTGAATTTGATCTTTTTGTGGAAGTGATGTGCCGCGACCGCAAACATCTGGCAGCATTTATCAGCGAGCGGATACACCAAATTCCCGGGATTGTCCGCACCCAAACCTTCATCATCCTACGGACATTTAAGATGGCTTACGGAGCCATCCCCATTTTAAAAGACAAAAAAGAATAGGAAAACGGGGATAATGATCAATGCCCGAAATCGCCGTTGAATTACTCGATGTCGTAAAAAGGTTCTCTGACGTCACCGCGGTCGATCATATATCTATACGAATCCAGGATGGTGAATTTTTCTCACTGCTTGGTCCGAGTGGCTGTGGAAAAACCACGACTCTACGCATGATCGCCGGGTTGGAGCTGCCTACCTCAGGAGAAATCTACATTGGTGGGAAAGCTCAAGGATATCTGCCGGCTTATCAACGACCGGTAAACACTGTATTCCAAAACTACGCCTTATTTCCACATATGAATGTTTTCAAGAATGTTGCCTTCGGTTTGGAAATGCAAAAATATCCTAAGGCTGACATTCAAAAACGGGTCCACCAAGCCCTTGAGCTGGTGCAATTATCAGATTTTGGCAACCGGCGACCGAACCAACTTTCGGGAGGTCAACAGCAACGCATTGCTCTGGCACGGGCATTGGTCAATAGACCGAAAGTCCTGCTCTTGGATGAACCATTGGGCGCTCTGGATCTTAAATTGCGAAAAGCCATGCAGCTGGAACTGAAGAACCTGCAATCACGAGTAGGCATTACCTTTATTTATGTCACCCACGATCAGGAAGAAGCATTAACCATGTCTGACCGGATTGCGGTCATGGAGAACGGTCAGGTATTCCAAGTGGGCAGTCCAGAAGAAATCTACGAGAGCCCAGCCAACCGCTTCGTGGCTGATTTTATTGGTGAAACCAATTTTATTTCCGGGGTTATTGCCGAGATGGGAGCTCCCATTGATATCCTCTTAGCAAATGACGCCCACATCTTTGCTGGTTGGGCTGAAAATGGTATCAGCCGAGGAGAGCGCATCATTTTGTCAATCCGGCCTGAAAAGATTCGGCTGTATCCTGATGAAGATGATATGGATATCACCGGTTTTTCAATTACCCATGGTGAGATTAGACAAGTTATATATAGTGGAGTCGACACCCGCTTTGCCATTGATATAGGTAACGGCAGCGAATTGATAGTGCGATTGCCCAATGCACTCCGGACCGGTAGAAGCTTTCAATTAGGAAATAAAGTTCTGGTTAGCTGGGATCCTGCCTTTGCACGCGTCTACAAGGAATAAGGCATGATCGAAACTATCCGCCGCCACCCCTCATTACGTGCATGGCTTCTGCTTTCTCCAGCGGCCTTGTATTTGATTATATTTTTCATGGCTCCCCTGGGAATCGTTTTCGTTTACAGTTTCCTGGAGAGAGGTCTATATGGTGGCGTCATCTGGAATTTCACCCTTGAGAATTTTCAGCGGGTATTCGATCCATTGTACTTCAATACATTCCTACGTTCGATATACATCGCGTTGGTTACGACAGTGATATCCCTCATTCTTGGATATCCACTGGCATATTTTATTGCCACCCGTGAACCCGGAAAACGGAATATATTGATCCTGTTATTGATGATCCCCTTTTGGACCAATTTCCTAATCAGAACCTACGCCTGGTTAACGATCCTCCGCACACACACAGGTCTGGTTAATATCTCATTGATATCTATGGGGCTAATAAGCGAACCATTACCTCTATTTGGAAATGATTTCGCCATCATTCTAGGATTGGTTTACGGGTGGCTGCCAATTATGGTGCTCCCAATTTACGCAACTTTGGATAAATTG
>JACUUU010000134.1 GCA_014859065.1 Anaerolineales bacterium | reverse complement strand
CTTTACATGAATGAACATTAGAGTCAGCTGATTTGATCTGGAAATAGGTACCCTGAATGCCCGTTAGTGGGAGGAAGAACAATGCCAGAAGTATTCATCATTTCGGCGGTTCGAACAGCAGTAGGTGTAGGTAAAACCGGTGGAGCTTTAGAACCTTTGGCACCAGTGGACTTATCGGCTCTGGTCATCAACGAAGCAGCTCACAGGGCAGGAGTAGACCCTGCCTGGGTCGAAGATGTCATTTGGGGTTGTGTTACCCCTATCGGAGACCAGGGGGCAAATCTGGCAAGGTTAGCCACGCTCAAAGCGGGTTTCCCGGTGGAAGTGCCGGCTGTGACATTGAACCGCATGTGTGGGTCGAGCCAACAAGCCTTACATTTTGCAGCGCAGGCTATTCTAAGTGGAGATATGGATATCGTGATCGCCGGAGGGACTGAAATGATGTCCCACCAGCGGTTAGGAGCTGATTGGCCGGACGAATGGCCACCTGATTTTCCATACCCGTTGGTTCACCAGGGAATCAGCGCAGAGTTGATGGCTGAGAAATGGCAGCTCGAACGGGAAGAACTGGATGACTATGCATATCAAAGCCACGTAAGGGCGATGGATGCTATTGAGAACAGCTTTTTTGAGGAACAAATTTTGCCGATCGTCAGGCCTGATGGGAAGGTGGTGGCAGTTGATGAGGGTGTTCGCCGGCCTCCGGACCGGGAGCGGATGGCTGCTTTGCAGCCAGTCTTCAAACAGGATGGAGTTATCACCGCCGGTAATTCCAGCCAGATCAGCGATGCATCGGCTGCTATGCTTGTTGCTTCCCCAAAAGCTATTGGACGCTATAACCTGATCCCTAAAGCGCGCATCCTGAGTCGGGTTGTCGCTGGCTCAGATCCGGTCTTGATGTTGGATGCTCCTATACCTGCCACTAAGCAGGTGATGAAAAAAGCAAGCCTTGGTTTTGAGGATATCGATGTTATTGAGATCAATGAGGCGTTTGCCTCTGTTGTGTTAGCTTGGGTGCATGAGTACCAACCTGATATGGAAAGAGTGAACCCGAATGGTGGTGCCATCGCGATAGGCCATCCTCTGGGGGCAACTGGTGCTGTGCTGATGACTAAATTGGTACACGAATTAGAGAGGATCAAAGGTCGATTTGGACTCCAGATTATGTGCATTGGTCACGGGATGGCTACTGCGACGATTATCGAAAGGATATAAAGCAGATTGGATCAGGCTACCGTTTTCATAGCCCTGGGCAGTAATTTACAGGACAGATTGAAGAATCTGAACGAGGCTGTCTCACAATTGCTTCCAAGTGTAATCCCAGTCGCCTGTTCACCCATCTATGAAACCGAGCCTTGGGGGTATCATGACCAACCTCGTTTTCTCAATCAGGTTATTCAAGCCACGACGGATCTATCACCTGAGGAATTATTAGCTTATCTAAAAAATATCGAGTCCCAGATGGGACGCAAGCAGACAATCAGATTAGGACCCCGCTTGATCGACCTTGATATTCTTTTTTACGATAATCTGGCGGTTAACACACCTTCTCTTTCTATACCTCATCCAACTATGCATGAGCGGGCTTTTGTGTTGGTTCCTCTTGCAGACCTTGCACCACAGATAATCCACCCAGTTCTTAACATTTCTGTGGAAGAATTACTGACCAGCGTTGATAGGAAAGGCATTCGCCGGTTCAGGAGTGGTGGATGTGAATAGATTGATATAATGAAACTTCAATTTGAAATTATAATTTTAAATATAGTGATAATCTGTAAAGGAGATTCTGGCGATGTCTGATTTCGAGGTGAAACCATTGAAATGGAAACCTGATCCGAATGTAGGTTACAGTGTTATCCGTAGACAAGACGGTGGGATGCAGTTCACATTCAGTGATGTGGAAACAACCACGCTGGAACATTGGCGGGACTTTGCTCTGCAACATCTTTATGATTCTGATCGACTGACAAGAAATCTATACGATTTACGGCAGATAGAAACCATCACTGAAGAAGCGGTTAAAATTGCTGTGGAAGCGAATAGTGATCCAGCTGCCAGGAATATCCGCCTTGCAGTTGTTGTGGCAAATGAAGGCGTTCGAAAAGCTATTTTGGAAATTGCAGCCCTAACTACCATACCTGGTGGGGTAGAGATGAAAATTTTTACCGATCTTGATGATGCGGAAGAATGGCTTAGTCGTCCTCTTGACCTGATAATCTAAAGAATCATCTCCTAATTATAATTTCAATCTCGACCAGTCAGAGAAATTTGATCTGGGTAAAATTTGATCGCGTTAACGACGGATGGTAAAACAATCATGGGTAGTTCTGTACTAAAGATCGATCACCATCAACTTATCTGGAGTAAACGCACTTATCTTATGGGGACAATTAATATGACCCCGGATAGTTTTTCTGGAGATGGATTATATAAGGCATTTCTGGGGGTGGCGGATATTAACGCGCCGGGAAAAGAAAAAGCGCAGGAACTTGTTTTGAGTGTAGCTTTGGAACAGGCGCACAGATTTATCAGCACTGGCGTCGATATCTTGGATATTGGTGGAGAGAGTACCCGACCGGGTTCAAAGCCAATTGATGCCAAAGAAGAAATTAGGAGAGTAATTCCAGTCATAAAAGCCTTGGCAAGTGGATTTGATGTGCTGATTTCCATAGACACTTACAAAGCCCAGGTAGCACGCGCTGCATTAGAAGCTGGTGCGCATATTGTAAATGATGTGTGGGCATTGCGGGCTGACCCTGACCTGCCTAGAGTGGTTGCAAGCTTTGGCGCGCCGATCATTCTGATGCATAATCGAAGTTCTTGGATGCACGCTGAGGTTAAAGATAGATTGGGGGGTCGTTATGTTGGTGTCGAGTACCAAAATTTGATCGAAGATGTTAAAAGGGAACTTTTGGAGAGTGTAACTATCGCAAAATCTGAGGGCATTCCTGATAATCACATAATATTAGATCCTGGTATTGGTTTTGGAAAAACTGTAGAACAAAATCTGGAATTACTTGATAAACTGGAGCAAATTCGGGCAATTGGGTATCCTGTATTGATAGGTCCATCACGCAAGTCATTTATAGGATATACTCTTGACCTACCACCAGAACAAAGGTTAGAGGGAACAGCTGCTGCTGTCGCAATTGGTATTGCGCGGGGTGCTGATATAGTGCGGGTTCATGATGTAGAATATATGGTTCGTGTAGCTCGCATGAGTGATGCTATCGTACGAGGCAGGTATACCACCAAGGTGGGTGAGACAAAAGAATAATTCAGGCAGTTCATCATTGAAGGAGAATTATGAAGTTCGATTCTTTCGGATCAAAGGGAATCCTAAAAACACCTCAAAGAGATTATGTCTATTACAGACTTGAGAAGCTTGAAAAAACGGGTCTAACGAAGTTGGATCGATTGCCATTTTCGATCCGCATTATGCTTGAATCGCTGTTACGACAGTGCGATGAAGGTACGATCACTCAAGCAAATGTGATTAACCTGGCTGGTTGGCAGCCTAATGCTGACGAGAGATTGAGCCTGCCATTTCAACCCGCACGTGTAGTAATGCAAGATTTCACTGGGGTACCAGCTCTAGTTGATCTAGCTGCGATGCGTTCGGCGGTTGCCAGGTTGGGTGGGGATCCAAGGTTGATCAATCCCCTTGTTCCAGTAGATCTGGTGATTGACCATTCGGTTCAAGTTGATTTTTTTGCCAGTCCTGATGCGCTCCAACGGAATGCTGAGATGGAATTTGCTCGTAACCGTGAACGATATGAGTTTTTACGTTGGGGACAGAGAACTCTGAATAATTTCCGCGTTGTGCCACCCGCCACAGGCATTGTCCACCAGGTAAACTTGGAATATCTGGCTCAAGTTGCCCTGGCTAAGAAACTAGATGGGGAATGGGTCGTTTATCCAGACACCCTTGTTGGCACAGACTCCCACACTACAATGATTAACGGTCTTGGTGTTGTCGGGTGGGGTGTTGGTGGTATTGAGGCTGAGGCAGCCATGTTGGGGCAACCCGTTGATATGCTGACTCCAGATGTGGTTGGATTTAAAATTTTTGGGGAAATGAGAGAGGGGGTTACTGCGACAGATTTAACCCTTACTGTTGTTCAAATGCTCAGGCAAAGGGGAGTAGTCGGAAAGTTTGTCGAATTCTATGGTCCTGGACTGGATGCAATGACACTCCCTGATAGAGCAACAATCGCCAATATGGCCCCAGAATATGGCGCCACTATAGGATATTTTCCAGTTGATGAAGAAACTCTTCGTTACTTGAGACTAACCGGCAGGTCCAAAGAAGTCTTAGAACGAGTTGAACGTTATTATAAAGAACAAGGGTTATTCCGGACTTCTAATACACCAGATGCAGATTTCAGCGACACTTTGGAGCTTGACTTAGCTACCGTTGAGCCAAGTCTAGCAGGTCCGAAAAGGCCTCAAGATAGAGTGGCATTGAGCAAAATGAAAGAAAGATTTAGGGAATCATTAACCAAGCCGCGAATATATCAAGGTTTTGAGTTGAATGAGAGCGATCTTAAGCAGACAGGCATTATGGGAACTAATGGTGGTCAGATTGAACTGGGGCACGGAACTGTTGTTATCGCTGCAATAACTTCTTGTACAAACACTTCGAATCCATCAGTTATGGTAGGTGCCGGTATATTGGCTAAGAAAGCAGTTGAACGAGGATTGTCGGTAAAGCCCTTTGTAAAGACTAGTCTAGCTCCTGGTTCTAGAGTCGTAACGGAATATCTCCAAGCTGCTGGTTTACTAAATCCATTATCTCATTTAGGTTTTAACCTGGTTGGATATGGTTGTACCACATGTATTGGGAATTCTGGTCCCTTACCAGCCGAGGTAGTCAAAACCATAAATAATGCTGATTTGGTTGCTGCGGCTGTCTTGTCTGGGAATCGTAACTTTGAAGGACGCATTCACCCATACGTACGTGCTAACTATTTAGCCTCTCCACCATTGGTTGTAGCTTATGCAATTGCTGGTACGATTGACATTGATTTAGTGAACGAACCTTTAGGTTTGGATCGAAATGGCAAACCAGTTTTCTTAAGAGATATCTGGCCTACAAGTCAAGAAATTCAAAACACCATAATTGACGTAATCCGTCCGGAAATGTTTACTGAGCGATATAAAGATGTTTTTTCTGGAAATGAGACTTGGAATGCAATCCATATTGGGGAAGGTGATCTTTATGAATGGGATCCACAATCGACATATATTCATGAGCCACCATTCTTCATGAGTATTGGCCGCGAGTTACCCACAATTGAGGATATAAACGGAGCACGTGTCTTGGCAGTATTGGGAGATTCGATTACTACAGACCATATATCACCTGCAGGAGCAATTCCAGTGGACAGCCCGGCAGGAAAATACCTCATCGAGCGTGGGATTGCTGTCAGGGATTTCAATTCCTACGGATCAAGGCGAGGGAATCACGAGGTCATGATTCGGGGTACGTTTGGCAATATCCGCTTGAAGAACTTATTAGTACCTGGCGTTGAAGGAGGCTATACGGTATATATGGGACCCGAGGTGGATGTTTACGAGCAGATGACGATTTACGATGCGGCGACAAAGTATGCTCAAAGTGGAATTCCCTTAATCGTGCTGGCAGGCAAAGAATATGGGGCAGGATCTAGCCGTGATTGGGCAGCCAAAGGTACTGCACTTTTAGGTGTAAGAGCTGTTATCGCTGAATCATATGAACGCATCCATCGTTCGAATCTGGTAGGGATGGGGGTATTGCCACTCCAATTCCTCCCTGGGGAGAGTGTGGTTTCACTTGGGTTGACTGGTTACGAGATCTTCAGCATCAAAGGTTTATCAGATCGTATTAAACCGAATGAACATGTAAAAATCACGATCGAGATGATTAATGGGAAAAAGGAAGAAATTGAAGCAATAGCTCGTTTGGATACCCCTATAGAGGTGGAATATTACCGAAATGGAGGTATTCTCCAAACTGTTTTACGAAAGCTGTTATTGTGATTTGTAAAGCTGGTGTCCTTGGATAAACAGCCCTAGCTGAGCAAATCCCAACCAAACAAAGCCTAATGTGAAGATCCAAGATAAAATATTGATCCAGGCGATAGATCTATCTTTTAAAATCGAAATTTGTTCCCTAAGATCATTAAATCCATCCTGAAACTCTATGATCACATCTTTGGCGTCCTTTAAACTGGCACTCACTTGATTTATCTGCCTGCTCATAACTTTCAATTCAAGGTCAATGATAAACAGATTGGTTTGTGTATTTCTTAGTCCACTTTTCATGCTGAGCATAGAATCGACCAATGGATCCAAGCTTTCAGATACTTCACCAAGGGTTACATGAAGTGGCGTTTCGGGTCTGTAGGGTTCTCCAGGGAAAAATGGAATTCCAGTCACACTAGTCAGAACGCTTTCGATCAGCCTGGCGCTTGATTGAGCCGTAGTAAGCGAATTTTGAGTTGCATAAAGGGTATTGGGCAATTCTTCGGTTATAACCGTGGAGAAGGTTGAAATTAATGGGGTGCTGCTGTTGAGTGCTTCTCCTGTTGATTGCAGGGTATAGTTAAGTGAATCCAGGTTCGAGATCGCACTATCTAAGGAAGCCTCAGTAACAAGAAAGCCTTGTCCTGTTGTGAGAAAAATCGAATCGATAGAGTCAATTGCACCACCAATCGTTACGGTCAAATCTTGATTGACCGTCCAAATGGTGATGAGCCCTAGGATAGTAAGGATAACGCCAATAATCGCTGTCCCAATTAGAAGAATGCCTAAGAATTTTCTTTTCATTAAGTGATGATCCTCTCGATCAGGTAAAAATTTGTTCTTAGTAAGATTTAGATAGCATTAAAAAAAGCTGCTTCACCTGACTCACAAAGATGTCACATTTTACCATTTGCCAGGTGACTTTATGGAAACTTCTAAAAAGATGTATAATTCTTGATTTGATGGGTAACCTCTCGCTCTATTGTGTTAACTTGCGTAAGCCAATATGCATATATTAGTGACTAATGACGATGGGATAACATCTCCTAGCCTACTCGTCCTGGCTCAAGAAATGAGAAAAGTAGGTGAGGTGACAGTGCTCGCTCCGGATCGGAATTGGTCAGCATCAGGACATGTAAAAACGATGCACAGACCTCTCCGGGTTTGGGAAGCCCAAATGGCGGATGGTACCTTTGGGCTCACCACAGATGGGGCACCATCCGATTGTGTGGCATTAGCGATGCTTGGTCTATTACCTGATAAAGTTGATCTGGTTGTTTCTGGGATAAACCCTAACGCCAATTTGGGTCACGATGTAACATATTCTGGAACAGTGACCTCCGCTATGGAAGCATCAATATGGGGTTTACCTGGAATCGCCATTTCCCTTGATTCCCCAGAAATAGACCCCAATTCGATTGATTTTGGCCCCGCAGCTCGAATTGCACACAAAGTAGTTCAAGAAGTTCTTGCAAATGATTTACCGGAAGGTATCTTCTTGAATGTGAATGTTCCCAACTTAAGTGACAATGAAATAAGGGGAATTTGTATCACTCGCCAGGGTTTACGGTTATATCGCGACCAGTTGATTGAGCGACACGATCCAAGAGGACAACCTTATTATTGGATCGGCGGAGAGAAGCCAACCGGTTTACCAGAAGATGGGAATGACTTCGGGGCACTTCGGGAGGGTTATGTTTCTATAACTCCTTTGCACCTTGATTTGACTGCATACCGCATAATTAATGAGATGAAAAAGTGGTCATGGGGGAGAAGATATTAAAAAAATAAGAATTTGATAAGAATTTGATCTTGACAAATTCAGGAAACCCTGTAAAATCGGGCGGAATGAGACAACAATTTCGAATTTCTAAACAAGATATTTTCGCCCCGGGATTAAGATCCCTGTGGGCGTTTTTTTATCATTTCCTGGAGCCTTAGTGGCTCAATTTTTTTGTTAAGGAGTGGTCAGTTGACATTAAAATTGCCAGGATTAATCGATGCACATGTTCATATGCGTGACCCTGGTGCTGAATACAAAGAAGATTGGACTAGTGGGACAGCCGCAGCGCTCACAGGTGGGTTTACCGTAGTACTGGCAATGCCCAACACACAACCCCCAATCACAAATGATAAGAATCTATCGCTGGCTTTAGAAGCAGGAAGACACAAAGCCAGATGTGATTTTGCTCAATTCCTTGGGGCAGGACCTGACAACGCAGCAGTTATCCCTGCTTTATCCCAAAAAGCAGCTGGTATGAAGATGTATCTGGACCAAACTTACGGACCCTTACGCCTGGATGATATGACCCTGTGGAGAGACCATCTAAGCCAATGGCCAGTGGACGCCCCTATTGCAGTGCACGCTGAGGGGCGCAGTATGGCAGCGATCATTTTGGCAGCTACTTTCTTTGGCAGATCGGTTCACCTGTGTCATGTATCCACACGAGAAGAGATCTTGCTTATCAAAGCTGCTAAAGAGAAAGGTCTTAATGTGACGTGTGAAGTTGCCCCTCACCATCTTTTTCTCAGTGATGAAGACATCAAACATTTGGGAGTGGGAAAAAGCGAAGTCCGCCCGCGGTTGGCTACTCGAGCAGATTGTGAAGCATTATGGGATAACATCCAGGTAGTAGATTGTTTTGCGACTGATCATGCTCCCCACACATTGGCTGAAAAAGATGGCCTTAATCCTCCTCCTGGATTTCCCGGTCTGGAAACGGCATTTTCTTTACTCTATACCGCAGTATCACAGGAACGAATAAGCGTTGATGATTTGGTATCACGTATGTACACCAATCCAAGGCGTATATTCAATCTCCCTGAGCAGCAGCAGACCTGGATCGAAATCGACCAGAAAGCCAGATACGAGATTGGGTCAAGTAATTTTTACACCCGTTGCGATTGGAGCCCCTTTTCAGGATGGAAAGTGGTCGGAAGAATTACTCGGGTTGTTCTACGAGGGAATGAAGCATATCGGGACGGTCAGGTACTTGCCCCTCCAGGTTATGGAGTAAATATTAGATATTAATGAGAAATTTGTTTAGTTAATTTGAGTAACGATTAACAGTCAAACTTAAT
>JACUUU010000133.1 GCA_014859065.1 Anaerolineales bacterium | reverse complement strand
GAGATTCATCAGAAAGGTAAACTAATTTTGCATTCGTTAATATAAATTTGCAGATCAATGCGATAATTTGTAGAAAGCTTGTAGGTTCAGCAGATAGTTACTTGAGAAATTGGAATGATTTGGCAAAACACCTCAAATATGTATAGAAATTTTATGAGTGATTTAATCGTTGTTGGTGGTGGACTGGCTGGTAGTGAAGCTGCATGGCAAGCAGCCCAACAAGGTATAAAAGTAGCTTTATATGAGATGCGACCCAATCTCACCACTGGTGCACATATCAGTTCTGATTTGGGCGAGCTGGTTTGTTCCAATTCTTTAGGATCAGACCTCATAGATCGCGCGGCTGGTGTTCTGAAGACAGAATTGCGCCAGATGGGATCTTTATTGATGGCATGTGCTGATGATACTGCAGTTCCTGCTGGTGGTGCATTAGCTGTAGACCGGGTGCTTTTTGCACGAAAAGTTACAGAATACATTGAAAGGCATCCCAATATTCATGTCATCCGTGAAGAAGTTAAAGAGATCCCAGAAGAACCTACTGTTATAGCATCAGGCCCACTAACCTCTAATAAGCTATCTCAAGCAATTCAAAATTATTGTGGGGAACATCATCTATACTTTTTCGATGCTATCGCTCCGATTGTTACCTTAGATTCGATAAATTTCGATGTAGCGTTTAAAGCTTCTAGATATCAACGTGGAGATCTGCCGGATGGAGATTACATTAACTGTCCTTTAAATCATGAGGAGTACTGTGTATTCGTTGATAATCTGATAGCAGCTGAACGTATAAAGATAAAAGATTTCGAAAAAGAACTGGAATCTGGTGTTCAAGCTGGATTTAAAGATTTTTTTGAAGGCTGTCTGCCCGTCGAGATTCTGGCACAACGAGGACATGATGCTCTGGCATTTGGACCGATGAGGCCGGTTGGATTGACCGATCCCAGGACAGGCAAAAGACCGTATGCAGTTGTTCAATTACGGCAGGATAATCTCGCTGCTACTCTCTATAACATGGTTGGTTTCCAAACAAATTTGAAGTTTTCTGAGCAAAAACGAATTTTCCGCCTGATACCAGGATTGGAATATGCAGAATTCACCCGATTCGGTCAAATGCACCGCAATACATTTATCCATTCTCCTGTATTATTGAAGCCAACTTTACAATTTAAATCCAGGGATAATTTGTTCTTTGCTGGTCAAATAACAGGAGTTGAAGGGTATGTAGGCAATATAGGAACAGGGCTGCTGGCAGGCTTGAATGCGTCCAGGATAATCCAAGCAAAGGAACCATTAGAATTACCACGCACGACCATGATTGGTTCATTATGCCATTATGTAACAAATGCAGACCCAGAGGATTTTCAACCAATGAAGGCAAATTTTGGATTACTGCCTCCGTTTGCTGATGGCAAACGAAGAAGAAAAAAAGAGAGAGGGGCTGCATATGCTAAGCGATCTGGTAAAGATCTTAAAAACTTCCTTGCTGAGATTGGTTACTCATAACTACTATGCGCTAAACAAAAAGGTGTATCGATGCACAAGAATCCTGGTATTATAAGGGTACAATTTTGAGAACTATATTGAAAGTGTCACAAGAATTTATATTCATCTATGCGTTGGAGGGTAAACACCTCATTACAGTATGGTAAATAAGAAAACAGAATCAACTGTCCTCCCTCGAGAGCGTGCCTTTTTAGTTGGGGTGGAGATTAGACAGGATGACAACCTACTCGGATTAGATGACTCACTTCAAGAATTAGGCTTACTTGCCAATACGGCTGGTCTTGAAGTAGTTGGCCAAAGCACTCAGCGGTTAAATACACCATATCCGAAAACATTCATTGGACCTGGAAAAATTGAAGAAATCCAAGTTTTAGCATCGGAACTATTTGTCGATGTCCTCATCTTTGATGAAGAATTGAGTCCCCGACATTTGCGTGAGCTTGAAAATATATTCGAGGAAACTATTCGGATAATCGATCGTACCGCCTTAATCCTGGATATATTTGCCCAGCATGCGAATACCAGCGAAGGTGCGCTCCAGGTCGAGTTGGCACAATATGAATATCGGTTGCCAAGGTTGACGCGTGCCTGGACTCACTTAGCGAGGCAGGCAGGTGGTGGAGGGGGGAGAGCTGGAGGTGTTGGGGGAGTCGGTCTACGTGGTCCTGGTGAAACCCAATTGGAAGTGGATCGAAGGGATGTTCGGAAGAAAATTAGTAATCTAAAAAATCAGCTTGAGAAGGTAAGAACTCACCGCCAACATTACCGGACTCGCCGCAAACGTTCTCGGATTCCGGTGATTGCATTGGTGGGGTACACCAACGCTGGAAAATCTACCCTTATAAATCAACTGGCTGGGTCAAATGTGTATGTGGCAGATCAACTTTTCGCCACCCTCGATCCAACTACCAGGAGGGTGGAATTACCTGGTGGACAACTTGCCCTTTTCACTGATACGGTAGGCTTTATCCAAAAGTTACCTACATCGTTGGTTGCTGCATTCAGAGCGACATTGGAGGAAATTGCTGAAGCAGACCTGCTTGTTCATGTCGTCGATATCACTCATCCAAATGCAAAAGCGCAAGCGCATGCAGTGCATCAAACATTAGTTGAGATAAGAGCAGATCATATTCCAATGTTGGTTGCTATGAATAAGATTGATCTTTTGAATGACTCAATACGAGCGCGTCAGACACTTGATAGTTTTCCTAATTCTGTTGCTATCTCGGCATTGACTGGTGAAGGCATGATTGATCTGTTACTGGCTGCAAAAGAATTTCTTTTTGAAAACTTGCAGCAAATTGTCGTCCGGTTGCCATACGAAGAAGGTGGTTTAATCGCATTGTTCCATGAGCAGGGACAGGTGGAAAGAGTGGAACACGGACAGAAGGAAGTATTAATTCAAGGCCGAATACCAGGTCGGCTGGTTGCCAGTTTCCAACCATACCTGTAAAACTAATATCTTCAGAAAGTTTGTCATCTAGTCCTATAAATTGTGCAGCTTCCCATATATATGGGTAAAAGAAAAAAACGAACTGTCCTAAAAGAAGAAATTTGTCTTTTAGGACAGCTTATTTGGTACCTTTGGATGGGATCAAATTATAATTTTGGTCCAGATGCCCTCACTTCTGGAGTGCAGTCTTTTTCAAATTTCCGAAAGTTATCGATAAACCGGCTGGCCATTTCACGATATCTTTGCATATATAACTCCTTGCTAGGCCAGGAGGAAGAGGGGATCAAGACCTCATCAGGAACTCCAGGACAAGTTTTTGGAACTTCGAACCCAAAAACTGGATCGACAGTATATTCAACGTCATGCAGTTGACCTGATAACGCAGCATTGAGCATGGCGCGAGTGTAGGCGATACTTATTCGCTTTCCCACTCTGAATGGTCCACCAACCCAACCAGTATTTATTAGCCAACAATGCGCGTCATAGCGGGTGATTTTCCTTTTCAGCAAATCGGCATAGAATGAGGGGTGGTGAACCATAAAAGGCCCCCCAAAACAAGTGCTGAAAGTGATCTCTGGTTCTTCACCCAATCCAAGCTCAGTACCAGCAACTTTAGAAGTATAGCCGGAGATAAAATGATAAAGCGCCTGATCTGGAGTCAACTTTGCTATTGGTGGCATTACCCCAGAAGCATCGCAGGTGAGTAAAATTATGTTTTTTGGATGACCTCCTCGTTCCTCTGTTACTGCATTTGCGATATATTCGAGGGGGTATGAGGCGCGGGTATTCTCTGTAAGGGCATCGTCGTCCAAATCTATATAGCGTGTAACCGGGTCGAAAATGACATTTTCTAGAATCGTTCCAAAACGACGCGTGCAGGCATAAATCTCAGGTTCGGCTGTTGGAGATAGCTGGATAACTTTTGCATAACAACCTGCTTCAAAATTAAAGACACCTTCATCACTCCAACCATGTTCATCATCCCCAATAAGACCGCGGCTTGGATCAGCTGAGAGGGTTGTTTTTCCCGTGCCTGAGAGACCGAAGAAAAGTGCTGTGTCCCCATCTGGACCTATGTTTGCTGAGCAGTGCATTGGCATAACGCCCTCAAAGGGGAGCAAGAAATTGAGAATGGTAAAAATTGACTTCTTGATCTCACCACCATAAGCGGTATTTCCGATAATGCCAACCTTTTGATCGAAGTTTAGCACAATAAAGGTTTCAGTTGGGGTTGCATCAATGGTTGGATATGAGTTAAATGAGGGTGAAGAAATAATGGTAAATTCAGGTACATGCCGGCGATATTCCTCACTTGTTTTAGGTAAAACGAACATATTACGTGCAAATAAACTATGCCAGGCATATTCAGTGATTATTCGAATTGGTAAGCGGTATGAGGGGTCTGCACCTGCATAACAATCCTGTACAAACACATCGCGCCCCTGCAAGAATCCTTGTAAACGCGAAATTAACTCCACAAATTTTTCTTGACCATAGGGACGATTATATTGTCCCCACCAGATATTTTTCTCGGTAGTTGATTCGCGCACAATAAACTTGTCGTTGGCTGCTCTGGCAGTAAATTTACCAGTATTGACAATCAGCGGCCCCTGGTGTGAAATCCTACCTTCATTTCTAAAAACGGCTTCCTCATAGAGTGCTTCTGTAGATAGATTCCAATAGACCTTGCGATGGTTACCAAGTCCATGATTTGCAAGGTTGTAATCAC
The DNA here is from genome assembly GCA_014859065.1 of Anaerolineales bacterium. Taxonomy (GTDB): domain Bacteria; phylum Chloroflexota; class Anaerolineae; order Anaerolineales; family UBA4823; genus Kmv39. The sequence goes on along the minus strand of JACUUU010000133.1, from coordinate 4,409 downwards.
TTTTTAATTCGTGGGCGTATTTTTCTGCTGGGGTTTTAATATCAAGCAAGTTGTTCATAACCAATCCCTGATAAGTTTTCGGTCTCCTATGTAAATTTCTCTTGGAGAATTTGGATCGAGAGCCCATTTCATCCGAGCTATCCCTTCAGTGATGTCCTTCACTGAGCCTGCATAGCTCAATCTCAAATGACCTTCTAGGCCAAATTCTTTCCCTGGTACAGTTACAACCAATGCCTTTTCAAGCAAGAAGTTTGCCAGGTAAACTGAGTCATTACTGTATGCGCGGAAATCCGGCAAACAATAAAACGTACCTTCAGGTTCAATAGTTCTAATCTCATTGAAAGCTTGCAGCTCTTGCATCATAACATTAGCGTTATTCTCAATGGTGAGCCGTAAATTCTCAATGAAACTTTGTAAGCCATTCAATGCCCCTTCTGCTGCCGCCTGAAGAACAGTCGCCGGGCATGAAATTATCTGTGCCTGGACATTAGTCATAACTTCAACTAGCTTTCGGTTTGCAACAACCCAACCGATTCTAAATCCCGTCATCCCATACGATTTCGAGACACCATTGACCACGATCAAGCGCGAGTTTTCAATATCGATATTCGTAAACTGATAAGCAGGTGGGGCTACTTTTCCAGCAAAGACCAATTTGTGGTAAATGTCGTCCATGATGAGATAGATACCTTTCTTCTCACAGAAGTCCACTATCTCACGCAAAAAATCTTGTGGGTAAATGACGCCCGAAGGATTGTTCGGTGAGTTTACGATAATGGCTTTTGTGTATGAGGTTACTGCCTCGATGATATCTTCCATCCTGGGATAAAAGGTTCCATCTTCTGGTGTAACGACGATTGGAATGCCGTTGACCATTTTGACAATTTCTGGGTAGCTTACCCAGTATGGTGTCAAGAGAATGACTTCTTCCTGCGGGTTGACAAGGCTGAAAAGGATATTGTATATAGATTGTTTAGCTCCCGAGGTGATAATAATATTTTCTGGTGCAACAACCTTGTTGTAATGCTCTTCAGTATATTTGACAATTGCCTTTTTTAGGGAAGGTAATCCATCGGTTGGAGTGTATTTTATATCTCCGCTGGATAACCTGGCTGCTGAACTCAATATTGCTGTGATAGGTGTTTTATTTTTTGGTTCACCGATTCCCAAGTGAATGACAGGTTGCCCTAACTCGCGTAGCTTGCGAGCCTCCTCATTCAACCTAAGGGTAGGCGATTCTTCAATTGATCGAGCTAGCTGACTGAGGCTCATAGATTCTCCTGGATATCTGAATAAAATTATTTACAATTTATAGGAAAGTTTAACGTCTTAACTGAGAGTCGTCAATGTGAATTTTGTCGCAAATGAGTGGGTGTCTTATGTCAATCGATCACAGTGAAATAATTGGTTGTGTTAATCGAAAATTTAATCCAATTTTTGGACCTACATCTATAAACCTAATTTACGTTTGAGTAAGGATCTGCTTGAGTCACTTTACTTTGCAGCTGAATTCTCCTAAACTTATTAGATGTCTTGAACCAATTTTTAAAATTGAATAATTGTTTTACTTGATTGTTTCTGAGAATTTCATGATATAATTTTGCGCTAGTATTCATATCAGCCTAAATTTGCTTATTGTTAAACTCGAGAATTCGAAAGAGGGTGATTTGAAGTATCTAACGAGGCCTTGGCATGGTAAGAAGGGGGGAATTATCAATGATCTCTATTTGTGGTTATACTTTTGTTTTCATAAACACGAAAAGAATGAAAATAAACCCAGAGGCGAAATAAATTACCAATACTATAGGGGTTTTCAAAGGAGGTGGTGTTAGCTATTAACTTCTATAATTCAAATGAAAAATTGTTATCCATATACCTTCCTTGTCTAAATAAACTAGTGATTAATGAGGAGAATAAGACATGATGAGAATAAAGTTGTGGCCACTATTCATTTTGCTTGTAATGGGGGTTTTCATGATATCGGCGTGCACGGCGGCTGGAACAGACACGATTACGATTGGTGTGAATGCGCCGATAACAGGGGATATACCTAAGGTAGGAGAAGGTACAAAGTATGCCGCCGAATTATGGCTAGAAGATATCCAGGCTGCTGGTGGTCTCGAGGTTGGGGGACAGAAATACGATGTAGAGATTGTTATAGAAGATAATGAATCGAAAGCTGAATCGGCAGTGTCTGTCAATACAAAATTGATATCCCAGGATGAGGTGCTGGTAATTGTAGGCCCTCAGGCTTCCAAGCAGGCAGTTCCAGCAAGTGAAGTAGCGAATAACAATTCGACACCTATGGTCAGCCCCTGGTCTACTAACCCTGACACAACAATGGACAAACCTTGGGTTTTCCGTTCCTGCTTCTTAGATCCCTTCCAAGGTCCGGTGGTGGCAAATTTTGTCACTGAAGAATTTGGTTACACAAAGGCAGCTGTTCTATATGATGTAGCCAGCGATTATCCTAAAGGGTTGGCTGAGTTTTTCCGGATGGCATGGGAAGAGCTCCATGGGCCCGGATCTGTTGTTGCATATGAGAGCTTTACCACAAGAGACACTGATTTCAGCGCACAATTGACAAACATCAGAGCGTCGGGAGCTGAATTCATTTTCACCCCGCAGTATTACAACGAAGTTGCTTTGATCGTTAAACAGGCTAAAGAACTGGGTTTCACTGGAACAATTGTTGGTAGTGATAGCTGGGGTTCTGCGGAGCTAATAAGCCTATGTGGCACTGATTGCAACGGTCTGTTCTTCAGTACACATTATGCTGCAGCAGGAGCGGTTGGCGCAACAAAGGATTTCATTGATCGTTACAATGCTAAGTATGGATATGTGCCAGATGATGTCGGTGCGCTAACTTGGGACACTTTTAAACTAGTGGAGCAAGCGATCAAAGACTGCGGCACCATAACAGGGGATCTGGCAGCAGACCGTCAGTGCGTAAGGGATGCGATTGCCAGGATCACGGACTTTGATGGCATCACCGGTCAGATGACTTTCACGGAGGATGGCGACCCCATTAAATGCGCTGTGATTGTCAAAATCACCGATGCAGGTGAATTCGGTTTCTATAAGTCAGTATGCCCATAAACAAATAAAAAGTTAAATAGGTGCATGTCACCATAAAGAAGATCCTATATCTATGAACCAGTTTGGGTGGGCCAGGCATTGAGCCCTGTGCCCACCCATTCTGAGGTTTGAGGAGCTTATTTCATGGAAGATTTACTTCAAAACATAATCAACGCACTTCAATGGGGTAGCTTTTATGCCCTGATTGCTTTAGGTTACTCGATGGTATATAGTGTGTTGATGCTCTTCAACTTTGCCCACGGCGATGTGTTTATGACCGGCTCTTATGTCGGTTTTTTTGTGGCGGCTGGATTGATTGCATTTAATGCAATGGAAATAGTTGTTCTACCAAACTGGTTAATTCTGGTTTTAACCATGCTAGTCACCATGTTTATTATGTCTTATGTGGGCAGATTGGTCGAAAGAATCGGTTATAGACCTTTGCGAGGAGCACCACGCGCCTCAGCAGCAATCACTGGCTTGATGATCGGCATTATCTTACAGACAAGCAACCTGGCAATCTTGGGTGCCAGCCGGCTGAAATTTCCTGAACTAATTCAACCGCAGACGTACCAATTAGGAACTGTAAATGTAACCAACACAAAAATTATGATTGTTGTAGTTTCACTTTTGCTCATGGCAGGGTTGCATCAGCTCATTATGCGCTCAAAATATGGTATGGCAATGCGCGCCATGTCATATGACTTCTTAGTGGTCCCACTAATGGGCGTCTCGATCAATTCCATTGCTGGAATGACATTTGGTATAGGATCTGCTTTGGCTGGGTCTGCTGGTATCCTTTTTGGCATAGCTTACCCTATACTTGACCCCTACATGGGAATTCTCTTTGGTTGGAAAGCATTTGTGGCAGCCATTTTAGGCGGGAGAGGTTCTGTTCTTGGCGCTGCGTTGGCAGGATTCTTGTTAGGTTTTATCGAGATTTTTGTGGCATGGGTATTCCCCTCCACATTACGCGACTTGATCGCATACTCGATTATCCTGCTTGTCCTGACTTTCAGACCTCACGGTTTCTTTGGCGAGCCTTACAGCGCCCAACTCAGGCTGTGACCTGTTTTACCCATAAACGATAAATATTACGAGGAAAAACCATGGGTGAAATTAATAATACGTTGAAGTCAATCTGGAAAACCATCCAAAAATTATTTAACAATCTAGGAGAACGCTTTAGCGATTTCCCATTCTTAAGTTGGTTGATTGGTATTCTGGTTTCAGTAGTATTGGAAAACGTGCTTGGCAACCAATTTGCTAGGCTTATAGGACTGCCTAGAGCGCCGGTATTGTTTGGTTTTGATATAGCACTGCAGCGACCA
>JACUUU010000466.1 GCA_014859065.1 Anaerolineales bacterium | reverse complement strand
CCGCCATCGTCACCGACCATGGTGCCGGTCGTGTGGGTGCCGTGACCGTGACCGTCATTGGGGACCGTGGGGTAGGTGCCGGTTGCATCCCACCAGTTGTAGTTGTGGTCGGCATTAGCGCCGTCCCAGCCGCGGTAGTGGTCGATGATGGCGGGGTGGTTCCACGACAAACCGGTGTCGCCGCCAGCCATGACAGTCCCTTGACCAGTGAAACCCATTGCCCAAACGTCGTCAGCATTGATGAAGGTGATGTTGGGCTCGACTGCCAGGGTTTCCGGTGGGTCAGGGTCTTCGATGAAGGGTTCCTGCAGCTGGTATTCGCGGTTGGGCAGCACGGCTTCTACATCCGGGCGGGCAGCGATATCCAGCAGCAGCTGCTGGTTGCCGCCCTTAACCACAATGGTGTTGGCGATGTAGAATGGTTGGTAATCAGCTCCCTGAGCGTCGAGGAACGCGCGCAGGTCCTTCTGGGACTGTTCGGCGAAGTTGTAGAGTGTCTCGAAGACGAACTCACCCTTCTCCAGTTTGGTGGACAGCTGCCGAGCCGCACCGACATCTGCCTGTTCAGCCATCCAGACAAAAAAGTCCGTGGCGCCTTGAGTTTCGATCTCAGAGAGCACCACAGGATCAATTTTTTCTAATGCACTGGTGGGGATGTTCCCGCGCCCGCTCAGGTCGTTGTCGGCGAGGATCAACTGAGGCTGCGCACTTACCGGCGTAATGATCATTGCCAGCAGAATCGTTAATGACAAAAAATGGAAAAATTTTATTTTCATTCTCTACTCCATACTAATTTAGATTTTAAGTCTTCGAATATCGGGATTGTGTTTAATACCAGTTCTACTAGCGCACCTCCTTTGGATAATTAATCGTGTCGGTGTTAGCGATGCATGCGAGCGAGCTAAATTTCGCAAAGATGATTTCTTAGGGAGAATGAAACCGATCAGCTTGGCTCACAGATTGCTGGGATTGATCTTTCAATGAATCATGTTTTGATGTTTTTATGAGCTAAACTATCCCTTCAACACCTCCTGCCATGAAAAGATTACCAGATTGCGGAGTATTCTATTAATTGCCCCCATGACTACGGAATTATATACCTATTTATAACACAATTCTTATCAAATTTGAAAGGTTACATTTTCCTGGTTGAATATTATGGTTATTATGTGCTTTGCCAATACATTGTAGAAAAGACGGGATGAGAAATTCACACTACGGAAAGTGGATGCGGGCGAGCGCGGAGAACCACTGGTTTGTCGGTCAGTTTTTCATATCTGACACAAGTGGTTAAGATGGCGTTGGTTTTTACACCGTGGCTGCGATCTTTGTTAGCCTGTCAAGCCGCTGAGATTACTGATTTCTAAGGAGGGGTAAGAAGACCTCCCGGGGCTTGACCAGCGTGGTCAGTTCAGCAGCTGAAGTCAGCGATGGGTCGCCATTCGAAATTGCCGTAACGGTCACATTGTCGCTGTCAGCTTCCAGGGAGTCTACAGGTGGGATGGTGACCATCACGCTCAAGCCGGTGGAGGTATGTGGGTTTAATATGAAGGACTCCTCGGAG